>CBFCZJ010000321.1:0-4639 GCA_965602445.1 uncultured Desulfobacterales bacterium
AAGGATACAGGGAAGATGAACGATTCAGAGGATCGGGCCAAACCCTCCTTTGCCGTCGTCGGATGCGGGAAGGTGGGCACTTCGCTGGCCCGCCATCTGAGCCGTGCCGGATATCCTGCGGCGGCGACGGTCAGCCGCAGCGCGGTTTCAGCCGAGAGGGCCGCAAGACTCTCCGGCGCCCCCCGTTATGGGACCGAACCGGCGCAGTACACGGCCGAGGCGGGTATGGTGCTGATCACAACCCCGGACGGGGCCATTGAAGAGACCTGCCGGCAGATTGCCGATCAAGGCGGGTTTGCTTCCGGTGTGGTCGTGCTTCATTGCAGCGGTGCTCTTCCTTCGACGATCCTGGCGCCGGCTCGGGAGGCCGGCGCTTTTGTCGGCTCTCTTCATCCCCTGCAGAGTTTTGCTTCGATATCGGCCGAACGAAATCCCTTTCAGGATATCATCTTTGCCGTGGAAGGAGATGCACAAGCGCTTGTCACGGCAGAAGCCGCGGCCCGTGATCTGGGCGGCAGAAGCCTTCGGGTGAAAACCGAGGCAAAGGGGCTCTATCACGCAGCGGCCGTGGCGGCTTCCAACTACCTGGTTTCCCTGGTGGACATGGCGTTCGGCCTTCTGGCCTCGGCCGGGATATCCGAAGAACAGGCACCGGAGATCCTGACCCCCCTGATCGAGGGAACCCTGGCCAACATCAGAAGGCTCGGGCCTCCGCGGGCGTTGACCGGCCCCATCGCCCGGAACGACCACCAGACGGTCTTGCGACACCTGGGAGAGATGCGGCGGTTTCAACCGCAGCTTGAGAAACTGTACGCCGCCCTCGGACGCCACACGGTCGATGTGGCCCGGCGCGGCGGCCACCTGGCACCGGATGAGGCCGACGATTTTCTCCGGCTGTTTACCGCAGCCGATCCGACCCTGGCTAAATGATCCAACGCCGAAGGAAGAGTCAGATTTCGTAGACCAAGAGAGGTGCCTCCTGCAGCCGGGCGTTTGCCGCCTCCAGACTGGTTTTGCTGGAGATGACCGCAACGGCTCCCTTTTTCAGGGGCCCAACGAAGGTGCTTCGGGCCACGTCTAAAACGGCGTCTTTGGTCAGGGCCAGCACCCGCTGCTTGAAACGGTTTCGATCGGCGTCGGTCAGGCCGATGAGTTTCCGGTAAAAGGCCTTGCGCGCCGCCGGACCGGGCGGATCCGGTCGGTCGATGTCCGAACAGACCTGCAGCTTTGCCTCGTTGACATCCGACTCGCCAAATGCGCCTTTTTCGATGAAGTCGACCAGGCCGTCATAGACCTGAAGCGTTTGCAGGATATGCGGGTCGCGATAGGACGCCAGGGAAAAAATGCCTTCCTCTGCGTTGTACAGTGCCAAACCGCCGTATGCGCCGCCCTTTTCCCGGATTTCCCGATGAAGATAGAGCGACCGGAAGAGTTTTGCCAGCAGGGCGAGGGCCGCAGCCTCCTTGTCTTGCATGCGCGGAACAGCAAGGGCCTTTGCCACGAACGAGACGGCGGTCGATGTGGCCCATCCCTCCCGGGGGACAAAATCGACGCCGCTGTCCGTTGAGGCGGCAAAGCCGTTTGCCCCCTCCGGCGGCAGCGCATTGACCAGGGCCGTCGTTTCCGAGACGGCTTCCGACAGCGCGGATTCCTCTCCGATCAGCGCCAGGCGAAGATTGTTCCGAGAAAAAAGACGGGCCGAAATCCGGGCAAGAGAGCGTCCCAGCGCGTCGGGGTCTTCGTTGTCTCTGCGGCGAACCAGGTCCTTGATAAACCGGAGCTGATGTATGCCGGACCAGTTCTCGGCATAGCCGGCGGCCGCCGAGAAGTTTCTGGAGGCCAGCAAAATGGCCAGGCGATGGCCGTTGTGGACGATCATCGATTCGAGCCCGGCGCGGTACTCGGACAGGAGCCTTTCCAGTCGTTCGGAATTAGAGAAATCCGGTTCGGTGGTAAGCTCCCGGACCAGATCGAACATGGGCGCAACATTTCTGGAAAGGCATTTGGAGTTCAGCGCCACAAACGGCAGGCAGCGTCCGGCCTCCGTGTAGCGGGTCCGGGCGGCGGCCGAAAGCCCGATGCCGCCCGTATACAGGTCGATGCGCTGGGCCATTTCCACATAGCCCCGCTTTGCGGTTCCGATCTTCGGCAGGCAGTAGCAGAAAAAAGGGACCAGCGGGTGAAGCTCGGCGGGCAGTCCCCCGGCGCCCAACGCCGAGGCCAGATAGACGATCCCGCCGGTGGGCCGATCGTATACCGTGGCGGCGGCTTGCGCAGCGACGTAAGATTCCGGTTCGTCGGCCACGGCTGGGGGGATGTCTTCGATGGCGAGGGTCGGCAGAACCGACAGGTTCTCGGGGGCCTTCTGAAGCGCGTCGAGCGATTCGGAATCCTGACGGAGGCGCTGAAGGTCTTCTTCGTTCATGGACTGCAACAGGCGCTGAAGCGCTTCGGCCTCCCGACGGTCGCGAGCTTCTTCCAACAGCGGGTCCGGCTCCAGGAGAAAACGAACCCGATGCGGATTGTCGATCATCCACCGGCCGAGCTGGTTTTCAAAAAAGGCCTCCCGGCGGGCCTCGGATCGGATCCGATCCAGATCCGCGTCGATTTCGATCACCCGTGCCGGATCGCCTCCATGGAGCCACGGCCCGATGATGCCCAGCAACAGTTTGAGCCCGTAAGGATAGGGCTGGTTGGTCTTCTCCTTTCTTGAAAATTCGATCTGGTGAATGGCCGATGCCACCAATTGAGGATCGATTCCCCGGTCGACCATCCCGGTGAGGGTGTCAAAGATCAGCGCCGGAATCTGCTCCCGGGCGCTTTTCTCGACGTCTTTCAGCCCCGCGGCGAACAGCGTATCTTTGTAGTCGGCCGAAAAACCGGTTCCGTCGCTCAAAGAGGAGCCGATGCCGGATTCGATCAGGGCTTTTCGAAGGGGTGATGCAGTGTTGCCAAGAAGGATCTGCTCCAGCAACGAAAGCACCAGCACCGAATAGGCGTCGGTGATATCTGCGGTCAGCCAGGCCAATGTCACTTGGTGTTTTCGGGTGGGGTCTTCCGATCTGCTCAGCGGATAGGGATAGACCGCGTCTACCGGGGACGTCCAGCGCGGCTGGAAAAGGACATCGGTCTGAGGATCGATGCGGTCGAAACGCCGCAGCACCCGGTCGTCGATGGTTTCGAGCAGCGGCGCCAGGGGAAGATCTCCATAGGAATAAAAGTAGGCATTGCTGGGATGATAGTGCCGGCGGTGAAAGGCGAGCAGATCGTCGTGGGCCAACTCCGGAATCTGCTCCGGATCCCCGCCGGAATTAAACCGGTAGGTCGTAGCGGGGTACAGCGCATGGAGAAGCGATCTGACCGCCACCTGGTCCGGTGAGGACATCGCTCCCTTCATTTCATTGTAGACGACGCCTTTTCGAACCAGTTGAAGGGGGCCCGGTGCGCTTCCTTCCTCTCCTTTTTGAATCGCCAGCCGATGCCCCTCTTGTTGAAAACTGAGCCGGTCCAGCCGGGGGAAGAAAACCGCGTCGAGATAGACATCCAGGAGGTTGTAGAAATCTTTTCTGTTCTGGGTGGAAAACGGGTACATCGTCCAGTCGGATGCGGTAAACGCGTTCATGAAGGTGCTCAGGCTTCTTTTGAGCATGGAAAAGAAGGGATCTCGGACAGGATAGCGGCGGGAGCCGCACAGTACCGTGTGTTCCAGGATGTGTGCAACGCCGGTGGAATCCTGAGGGACCGTTTTCAGCACCACGCCGAAAGTGTTTTCCGCATCCGGCGCCGCGATATGGATGTGCCGCGCACCGGTGTTGCCGTGTTCGAGCGCTACCATCAGGCAGGAAATCGTCGCCAGCGGTTCGACACGCCGGACCACATATCCGTGAAGGCCCTGGCCGACCTTGAAATTCCCGTCGTTTGTCTGGTCGCTCATAGGCTGCTCCCTATAAAAAGGGCGCAGAGAATCTGCGCCCTCCTCGGTTCTTTATCCGCAGCGGCGTTTTGACCGATGCCTGCCGATCAGGCGGCGATATAGACGCCCCGGCTCTTTCGCTTGATCTTTTCCAGCTTGTGGAGACGGAAAATAATGTTTCGAAGCTTTTTCTCGTTGAACCCGGTTTTTGCCTGGATGTCGGCGAAGCTGGCGCCCTGCTTGAAGTGTTTAATGGTTTCCAGCACCGTATCCGAGGCCGTCGCCCCCTTGGCGGACCGAAGATTCTTTCTCGCTGGCCGGCGGTTTGCCGAAGCACCGGAATTTTTCAGCTGCTCTTCGAGTCGGTCGATTTTGTTGATCAGTTTTTCGACATCTCTTTTGGTGGGAATGTCGTAGTGCTGAAGGAAAAATTTCACCATTGCATCAAAGCTGACCGATTTGGTTTTTTTTCTAGCCATGCCTTCCTCCTTGGATAGCGATCCTCTCAAAATGGGCGCTTTACCCATTTCCCCCACAGCGATACATAAGGAGTAGCTAAAAAAAAGTCAAGAAATCCGGTAGAAATTTACGAATTGACGCCTTTGCCCCCGGGACAATCTTGTGCACCGTGCAGCGTTGAGATTTCAGAACACCTGTGCTAGAAATTGCACAAACCGGTTCTCTATAAAACTCCAGTTGCATCCAGCCGGCGGCCAATGGGGGTCG
>CBFCZJ010000322.1:0-4619 GCA_965602445.1 uncultured Desulfobacterales bacterium
AAAGGACAGATCAAGCGCGACGAAGGTTTCGGAGACTTTTTACGATTTCATCAAGGTTCATCGATAGGAGTTTTATGCAAATTGTTAGGAAAAATAGATGTGATTCGTTTTTTTCTTTTACTCTATGCTCTATGCGCCATGCCCTCTGCAGTTTTAAGAGGCCAATAGGATATCGATGAAAACCGAAACCTATCACAGCCGATCCGTCGAGGATGTGCTCGACGCCATGGAAGTCTCGCCGGAGCAGGGGCTTTCCGAAGATGAGGCCCGTCGCCGGTTTGAGCGGCATGGGCGCAACAAGCTGCGCGAGGAAAAGGGACGAAGCGCTTGGCGCATTTTACTGGACCAGTTCAAAAGCGTGGTCATTCTCGTGCTGGTGGCCGCCGGCACCGTGGCTATCATATTCGGGCAATGGCCGGAAGGGATCGCCATCGCCGCCGTGCTCTTTGTCAACGCAGCCTTGGGGTTTGTGACGGAATGGAAGGCCTTGCGTTCCATGGAGGCCCTGCGGCAAATGGAGGGCGATGTTATCCGGGTGCGGCGCGGCGGTGAGGAAAGGCAAATCGATGCCGAAAAGCTGGTACCGGGAGATATCGTCATCGTGGAGGCCGGGGACATCGTCCCGGCCGACATGAGACTCATTGAGTCGAATAACTTGCGCGTGAGCGAGGCGGCCCTGACCGGTGAATCCGTGCCTGTCCGGAAAATCACCGAACCGGTGCAAGAAGATGCCCCGCTGGCCGAAAGAACCTGTCTTCTTTACAATGGAACCACCATTGCCGAAGGCTCCGGCCAAGGGGTGGTGTTCGGCACGGGCATGGATACCGAACTGGGGCGGATTTCAGAGCTGGCCGAAAGCGCTGAAAAGGAGGCCACTCCGCTCCAGAAGCGTCTGGACCGTCTAGGACGCCGCCTGGCCTGGATCACGCTGGCCATCGCCGCGGTCATCGCCGGAGTGGGGCTTTTCGCCGGCCAGGAACCGCTCAAAATGATTGAAACCGCCATTGCACTGGGGGTTGCAGCGATCCCTGAGGGCCTTCCCATCGTGGCGACCATCGCCCTGGCCCGGGGAATGCATCTGATGGCAAGACGCAACGTCCTCATCAAGCGGCTGCCGGCGGTGGAAACCCTTGGCGCCACCCAGACCATCTTCACCGACAAAACCGGCACCCTGACCCTGAATCGGATGACCCTGCAAAGGGTGGTAACCCCTGCCGGCGACTTTATCTTGGACGAGAAGCGGCAAAAAGGCGGCGATGCCGACGGAAACGACCATCCACTGCTGCGGCGGATCGTCGAAGTCGGCGTGCTGTGCAACAACGCCTACCTTTTAGATGAAGACCATGACCGAATACCGGAAGAAGAACAGGGCGATCCCACTGAAATCGCCCTGCTGCGGGCCGGTTTTTTGTTCGACATCGACCGCAGAAAGCTGCTCGAAGAAAAACCCGAGGAACGGGAAGTGGCCTTCGACGCCGATCTCATGATGATGGCCACTTACCACCGGCGAGAAAAAGGGTTTGAAATCGCCGCAAAGGGGGCTCCGGAATCCGTGCTCAAGGCATGCAGCCGGATTGCCGGAGAGCGGCCTGAAAAAGACCGCCCCCTGGACGACAGCCAGCGCCGCCAGTGGATCGACCGCGCCGAAAATCTTGCCGCAGATGGCCTGCGGTTGCTGGCCGTTGCAGACCGGTTTGTCGAAAATACCGAAGTAGAGCCCTACGAGGAGCTGCGTTTTCTCGGCCTGGTGGGACTGGAGGATCCGCCCCGGGAAAAGGTGCGAAACGCCGTCAGCGAATGCCGGGCCGCCGGTATCCGGGTGGTCATGGTCACCGGCGACAAGCCGGCCACCGCGGCGGCCATTGCGCAAAAAACGGGCGTTGCAGACGAAAAAGATCCGAGGGTGATTCATGGCAGCGAACTGACCGATCCGGGTGAAATGTCCGAAGAACAGCGGCAAGCAGTGGCTGAAACCCTGGTTTTCGCCCGGGTCAGTCCGGAGCAGAAGCTTCACCTGATCAAGCTGATGCAGGAAAAAGACCAGACGGTAGCCATGACCGGAGACGGCGTCAACGACGCGCCGGCGCTCAAAAAGGCCGACATCGGTGTGGCAATGGGGCGGCGCGGTACGGACGTGGCCCGCCAGGCAGCCGACATGGTGCTCAGAGACGACGCTTTTTCCTCCATCGTGGCCGCCGTCCGCCAGGGCCGGATTATTTTCGGAAATATCCGCCAATCGGTGATGTTCATGCTGTGCACCAACGTGGCCGAGGTCGTTGCCGTGGCTGTCGCCGCTGCGGCCGGCGGGTTTTCAAAATTGCCGATTCCCCTGCTGCCCCTCCAGATCCTCTATCTGAACGTGATCACCGATGTTTTTCCGGCCCTGGCCCTGGGGATGGGAAAAGGCGAAGCAGACATCATGGAGCGGCCACCGAGGCCGCGGCGTGAGGCGGTGCTCACGAGAGCCCATTGGTCCGCCATCGGTGGATGGGCGACCCTTATGGCAGCGTGTGTTCTGACGAGCCTTGCCATTTCCTTTTACGGGCTCGGTTTTGACCAAAGACACGCTGTGACCATTTCTTTTCTGACCCTTGCCTTTGGAAAACTGTGGTTCGTCTTCAACCTTCGAAGTCCCGGAAGCGGTTTTTTCGACAACGCAGTCGTCAAAAACCCCTACGTGGCAGGATCGATCCTTTTATGTGTTTTTTTGTTGCTGGCGGCGGTTTATCTGCCCGGCCTTTCCCATCTGCTCAAGACCGCTTATCCGACACCGGCGGGCTGGCTGGTGATTCTCTGCTCGAGCCTGATACCGTTTTTCGTGGGTCAGATACTGCGGGCATTCCAGAAAAATACAGGATCGCACCGATAGCGGAAATAAAATCGCTGTGCGATTCTATGAGAAGCGGCTTCGCCATTTTGTTTGAAGGTTCATACGAGCCCCGCCACTGGGGCGGCAGGATTCAAAATTCCAAATTCAAGATTCAAGATTTTCCGGCGGGTGATTTATACGAATTTTTTGGTCTAAACAGACCAGTTTGATCAAGGGTGAAACTTCCTCCGAAGCCTCTGCCGATGTAGTGAACGGCCTCCGTGCCGTTCATGAAGGCACGACACGGAGGTCGTGCCCTGCAAAAACCCCGGCTTCGAATGAAGTTTCATAAGAGAAAACAGAGAGGATCTCACCCCCCCCAAAGGAGTCACCCATGTGTAAAGGATTTATTGCACGACACGATGCCTCGAATAAGTGGATCGGTCTTGTGCTGATCGGTTTTGCGGCCGCTGCCCTGCTTGTCGCGGGCGGGGAAAGCACAGCCGCCGCCGTGGATGCGCCCTCCTATGCGGATCTTGCCGAGAAAGTGAAACACCCGGTGGTCAACATTTCCACCACGAAAATCGTGGAAAGCAGCCCGGGGCAGGGATTCGGCGCTCCGAACTCTCCCCTGGAAGAGTTTTTCAACCGCTTTTTCGGCCAGATGCCCCGTACCCGCCGAAAGGCCAGCGCCCTGGGCTCCGGATTTTTGATCGACGATCAGGGGTTGATTCTGACCAACAACCATGTAGTGGCCCAGGCTGCAGAGATTCAGGTGGTGCTCCAGAACCAGCAGGAGTTCGATGCCAAAGTGGTGGGCCGCGACCCGAAGACCGACCTGGCCCTGATTCGGATCCAATCTTCCAAGGAAAATCTTCCGGATCCGGCTCCGCTGGGCGATTCCGATAAGCTGCGGGTCGGTGAAGCCGTCATGGCGGTGGGAAATCCCTTCGGATTGGGCCACACGGTCACCGTGGGAATCGTCAGCGCCAAGGGCCGGGTAATTGGTGCCGGGCCATATGACGATTTTCTCCAGACCGATGCAGCCATCAATCCCGGAAACAGCGGAGGCCCGCTGTTCGATATGGACGGAGACGTGGTCGGGATCAACACCGCCATCGTGGCCACCGGTCAGGGAATCGGCTTTGCCATCCCCATCAACCTGGCAAAGGAACTGCTGCCGCAGCTGAAAACCGGCAGCGTCACCCGAGGCTGGCTCGGCGTTGTCATTCAGGATCTGACGCCGGAACTGGCGGAATCGTTCGGCATGAAGACAACCGAAGGCGTGCTGGTCGCAGACGTTGCGGCAGAGGGCCCGGCGGACGAGGCCGGACTCCAGCGGGGCGACGTCATTGTCGAACTGGATGGAACACCGGTAAACAGCGCCCAGGAGCTTTCCCGAAAGGTAGCAGGACGGGGACCGGGTGAGAGCATCGATCTGCGCATCAGCCGGGACGGAAAAAGACAGACCGTGGAAGTGCGCATCGGCGAGATGCCTGACAGCGGAATTTCCAGGCAAGGACAAATGGAGAAAGACCTCCCCGACGAGCGATGGGGCCTGACCGTTCAGCCGCTGACGCCCGATCTGGCCCGCCGGCTCGGGCTGCAGGAAAACGAAGCCGGGGTGGTCGTCGCCGGGGTCGAGCCCGACAGTCCTGCAGGCAAAGCCGGCCTGACTCCCGGCGATCTAATCAAGGAAATCAATCGCAAACCGATCAAAAGCCGGGAGGACCTGACCCAGGCAATCCGCGAGGCAGAAGGCAAAGGAAGCCTTCTGCTCCTGGTAAAACGAGGCCGGAATACCTTCTAT
>CBFCZJ010000323.1:0-4549 GCA_965602445.1 uncultured Desulfobacterales bacterium
TCAGGCAGCCACCTTTTCCGCCAAGGCGAGGATAGCGCCCGAATCGGAAAGGCCGTCGATAAACCGCCGGGGAATGCCGCTGATCCCGACCTGCGCTCCGACCAGGGCGCCGGTGAGCATGGCCCGGGACATGTTCTGGCCGCCGCCGTTGACGGCGTGAAGCACGGCCTGTTCAAAATCATCCTGATACCGGGCCGCCAGGTAATAGGCGGCAGGAAGCATGCAGACAATCGAGCAGGGCATGCCGTAGACCAGGGACACTTTCCACGCCGGGTCGATGTTCACATCCGGGTCTTTGGCCGCCCGCCAGATGTGGGAGGGAAACAGCAGACCGTCTGGAAACGGGAGTGTGGCCGATGGCGAGGCAGGCGCCTGATGGTACTTGTCCCTGTTTTCGGCCAGCACGGCATGGGTAAACGGCAGCTCTCCCTTTTCCACCATGGCGTAAAGCGTCGACGACAACTCGCCGTCGAACGGCAACCCGCGGATCAATGCGCTGACCACCGTGCAATAAGAGATGCTCAACGCCGCCACAAAAGGGTCGACGTGGGTGAGACGGACGTTGGAGGAAATGAACCGGGCGCCGTCGGCCGGGCTGGAGGCGTAACGGGCGGCCAGAACCACGGCTCTTTCGGCTGCCTCGGTGGTGTCTGCGTAGTCTCCGGTCCGGCCCCACGGCCTTCCTTCCGTAATTCGGGCCCGGTAAAGCTCCCGGATCGACTGGTTGGTATAGCCCCCTGGGCCGGAATGGGCCGAGCCGTCCATGTTCGACAGGATCCTTTCATCCAGCCGCCGGGTAAAGTCCGCCTCGTCGTATTCGCCTTTTTCCGCCAGGCTCTCCAGCAACTCCAGGGTGATCAATCCGGTCTGGGACAGGTCGCCTGCCTTGAGACCCTCGTGGTAGCGCCCCGGCTGCGGATCGGTGTAGCCGTCGATCCAGGAACCGTAGTCTTTGCGCATCTGCTCCAGGTCGTAATACCAGTGCGGGCCAAGCCCAAGAGCGTCTCCGATGAGCGCCCCCATCACGGCGCCTGCGGCGCGGTTTCTGATATCGCCTTTATCGGTCATCTTTCTTTTCCTTTCCAGGTGAAGCCGGATTCGGGGAAAAAGGCGCTCCAACGTCGGCCACGTTTGCTTCGAGCGTTTTCGGATCGATTTTGATCTGCTTTGACTCGTGCATCGGATCCCAGGGCTCGACGATCACCGCCCCTTTATTTATAAGGCGGCTTGGGAATTTGCACAAGAAGCGGCTCCGACACAAAAGCTAACAGGCCCGCCGCTGACCGTGCCGGTATTCAAAATTGATGGTTTCGTAAAAAGTCGCCATTTTCTTTTTTTGTCATTCCCGCGCAGGCGGGAATCCAGTTATTTCAGTTGGTTCTGGGCTCCCGCCTTCGCGGGAGCGACAATTGTTGGGCTTTTTACGATTTCATCAAGATTTACCGGAAGGAATTTTGCTAGATTTTTTTGGCTCTAGCCGGCCAGTTTGATCAAGAAAGAGTCGTCTTTAACAAACGCTAATCCCCGCGAACCCTTCGCCGCGCAGCATGCGACCCGGCCAAGGCTTGACATGCGCCAAACTGCGGTTACATTGAAGTTTCGAGAAGTGCGTAAAAGATGACAATTCATTTCTGAGGTTCGATAGATGCTCGACGCCCTCGATCCCCTCCTGCTGGCCCGAATCCAGTTTGCCTTCACCGTTTCGTTTCACATCATCTTTCCGGCCTTTACCATCGGCCTGGCCAGTTGGCTGGCCGTGCTCGAATGGCGGTGGCTGAAGACGGGAAACCAGGTGTTTGCCGAAACCTACCAGATGTGGGTCAAGATCTTTGCCGTGACATTCGGCATGGGGGTCGTCTCCGGCGTGGTGCTTTCGTTCCAGTTCGGCACCAACTGGTCGGTCTTCTCGGACCGGGCCGGAAACGTCTTAGGGCCCCTTCTCGGCTACGAGGTGCTGACCGCCTTTTTCCTGGAAGCTTCGTTTCTGGGCATCATGCTGTTCGGCTGGAACCGGGTGAGCCCGAAAATGCATTTTGCCGCCACCGTCATCGTGGCGGTCGGCACCCTGATCTCGGCGTTCTGGATTCTTTCGGCCAACAGCTGGATGCAGACCCCCCAGGGGTTTCGCATCGGACAAGACGGGTTGTTCTATCCGACCGACTGGATCGAGGTCATCTTCAACCCCTCCTTTCCCTATCGGTTCGTTCACATGGTCACCGCCGCCTACATGACCACCGCATTCGCGGTGGCAGGCGTCGGCGCCTATTACCTGTGGCGCGGCCTGCATGTGAGCCACGCCCGGGTCATGCTCGGCATGGCCATGATCATGGCGGTGTTCGTCGCTCCGGCCCAGCTTTTGTTCGGCGACATGCACGGGCTGAACACCTTCGAGCACCAGCCGGCCAAAGTGGCGGCCATGGAAGGGCTCTGGGAAACTGAAAAAGGAGCGCCCCTGGTGCTGTTCGGATGGCCGGACCAGGAAGAAGAAATAACCAAATATTCTTTGGAAATTCCGAAGCTTTCAAGCCTTATCCTCACCCATAGCCTAAACGGTGAAGTTCGGGGGCTCAAGCAGTGGCCCAGCGAAGACCGTCCGCCGGTGGCCTGGGTTTTCTGGGCCTTCCGGATCATGGTGGGCATCGGAATGCTGATGATCGCGACCGGAATCGTGGCGCTCGTTCTCTATTTCAAAAAACGCCTGTTCGACACGCGCTGGTTCCAGTACTGGTGCATGGCCATGACCCCGGCGGGGTTCATCGCCGTGCTGGCCGGGTGGTTTGTCACGGAAATCGGCAGGCAGCCGTATATCGTTCAAAACGTCATGCGGACCGCCGAATCGGCGTCACCGGTTGCCGGGACCTCGATCGCCATCTCTCTTGGGGCCTTCATCGTCGTGTATGGGGCCATCTTCGGCGCCGGAAGCTACTATATTGTAAAACTCGTCGGAAAGGGTCCGGTTTCTTCCGATGAAACCTTCGGGGCTCATGGCTTGAAAAAACCGCCGCTGTAGAGCTTTTGTAAAACGGCAGAAGGCGTTGTTGCGGCAATGGGTTGTGGAAAATCGGACTCCGCGTGAAAAGCTGAAAATTCGAAATCCGAAGCACGAATATCGAAACAAGCTCGAATGACCGAAATTCTAAATCCGAAACAACTACAGGCCGGAACAACGGTTCGAATGGGTCGATGATGAGCGTTTCCAAGTCATATTGATTTTGTCATTTGAAAATTTTGGAGCCCGCATGTTCAATCTCGGAAACTTCGTGGATCTTCCCCTTATCTGGTACGGCCTGATCGGAACCGCCGTATTTCTCTATGTTCTGCTGGACGGGTTCGATCTGGGAATCGGGATCCTTTTTCCGTTTGCCCCCACCGATACCTGCCGGGACCGCATGATGAACTCCATCGCGCCGTTCTGGGACGGAAACGAAACCTGGCTGGTGCTCGGCGGCGGCGGTCTTCTGGCCGCCTTTCCCCTGGCCTATGCGATCCTGATGCCGGCGCTCTACATCCCGGTGATTCTCATGCTGCTGGGGCTGATTTTCAGGGGAGTCGCCTTCGAGTTCCGGTTCAAGGCCTCCGGCAAGTCCAGAAAAATATGGGACTATGCCTTTCATTTCGGCTCCCTGACCGCCGCCGTCATGCAGGGGATGTTCCTGGGCGCCTTTGTCCAGGGGGTGAAGGTGCAGGGTCGAGGCTACGCCGGCGGGGCCTTCGACTGGCTTAACGCGTACAGCGTCATGACCGGCATCGCCCTGGTATTCGGCTACGCCCTGTTGGGCGCCACCTGGCTGGTGATGAAAACCGAGGACGAAACCCAGACCTGGGCGCGGAAAACCGCCGCCTATGTTCTCGGATACGTGGGGTTGGGTATTGCCCTGGTGAGCATCAGCATGCCGGTGATGAACGATGCCATCCGGGAGTTGTGGTTCAGCTTCCCCAATGTGTTCATTCTTCTTCCCATTCCCATTTGCACCGCGGTCCTGTTTGCCCTCATCTGGCGAGACCTGCACACCGGTCGGGAATACCGGCCTTTTTTCCTGAGCGTCGGCATTTTTCTGGCCGCCTACCTCGGGCTGGGGATCAGCCTGTGGCCCTGGCTGGTGCCCTTCAGCGTCACCTTCCGCCAGGCGGCGGCCGCCCCGGAGTCCCAGTCCCTTCTGCTGGTGGGAACCGTGGTGATGCTGCCGATCATCCTGGGCTACACCGCATACTGCTACTATATCTTCCGGGGCAAGGCGTCCCACGATGCCTTTTACGGATAAGCAAAAGCAGTGGCTGTGGTTCGTCGGCCTCTGGTGCGCCGGCCTGGCCGGCGCGTTTGTCCTGGCCCAGGCCGTGCGCTGGCTGTTTCGCTTCTGATGGCTTCGTAAAAAGTCCGAATCGGCCCCTATTCGTCATTCCCGCCCCGCATCAAATGCGGGATAAACTCAAGCGGGAATCCAGTGATTTCGATAATTTCTGGATTTCGGGTCAAGCCCGCAATGGCGCTTCGGGCACTTTTTACGATTTCATCAATTTTGAATCCCGCCAGCGGCGAAGCCGACATCCG
>CBFCZJ010000324.1:0-4542 GCA_965602445.1 uncultured Desulfobacterales bacterium
CTCCCGTTTCCAGTAGGGGTTGATCACGTCCTCGAAGATGCTCATGGCGGCTTCCGCCCCCTGACCGGCGGCGGTGACGATCTGCTTGTAGCCTCCTTCCACGTCTCCGGCCGAGTAGATTCCGTCGATGCTCGTGCGGTGGTGGGCATCTTTTTGGATATAGCCTTCTTCGGTGAGGGCCAGACCGAGCTTCTGGGCCAGCGAAACGGCCGGTTCGTAGCCGATGGAGATAAAGACCCCGTCCATGGGCAGGGTGAAGGTCTCCTTGCTCTGGTCGTCGAACAGAAGCACTTGCCGAACCCGGTCTTCGCCGAGGATCTCTCTGACTTGCGTATTCCACAGCACGGGAATCTTGGCTTCGAACAGCAGCCGGGAAAGAAAGTCCTGGGCCCGGAGCTTGTCGCGGCGATGGACGACGGTGACGTCCACTCCGATGTTTCGAAGATGAAGGGCTTCGGTCACGGCGCTGTTTCCGCCCCCGACCATGATCACCTTTTTCCCCTTGAACAACATTCCGTCGCAGGTGCTGCAGTAGCTTACCCCGCGGCCCGAAAGCCGGGATTCTCCCGGCACCCCCAGATGCTTGTGGGTCGCGCCGGTGGCCAGCAAAATGGTCTTGGTGTGAAATTTTCGCCGGGAGGTGCTGACCACGAACGGGCGGCCGACCTTGATGTCGATCACCTCCTCGCCGGGAAAGATCGTCGTGTACTCCAACGCGTGGGTGACCATGATGTCGACCAGTGTTTTGCCTCCCACACTGGTCAGTCCGGGGTAGTTTTCCACCACGGGGGTGGTGGCAATCTGCCCGCCCAGCGCGCCTTTTTCGATGATCGCCGACTTGAGTCCGCTGCGCGCCGCGTAGATGCCGGCGGTCAGCCCGGCCGGCCCGCCGCCGACGATCACCAGGTCGGCTTCCACCAGCTCGTCTTCCGTCTCCGGGATGAACACGGTCTGCTGCTCCAATTTCAGAAGACTGGCGGCGAACAGCTCCTCGGTCTGTGCCCCCATGGCAATCATGACGTCGTTGGCAAAGGTCTGGGGGACGCTGTGGGCGGAATACTGATCTGCAAGATCCGGCCGGCACTGGATGTCGACCAGCTCAAGAGAGATCTGTCCGGGTTTTTCCATGGCCGCCTTGATCGCATTGACGGCCTGCTGCGGGCAGTAGGGGCAGGTCGGGCTTACGAACACCTTGACCTGGCGCGGTTCGTCGATTTTGCCGATCACCTCCCGGGCCTGCTCGCTGATGTTGCTTTTCCCCAGTCCCAGATAGATCAAAAGCTCTAGAAAGGTTCGTCCTTCTTCTCCCAGGGGGCCGCCGTACCATCGGATGTCGTATTTCTCCGGCTCGAATAGAAGGGTGGGTCCGTCTGTGACCTGCCATTTGCGCGCCAGTTCGTGATCGAGGCCGTATTCCCGGAAAGTGATCTTGTCCGTCATTTCCCGAAACGCCCGCACGACCTGCCGGATCGCCTGGGCAAAGGGGTCGTCCCTGTCTTTGCGGGAAAACAGGAAAAGATGGATCTCGTTGGGCATGCTCTGAAACACACGCTCCAACTGCCGGGTGGCGTCGGCCTGGGAGCCCTGGTCTGTTGAAGGGTTGAAAGGAACTTCGGCCATTGGGTCATCTCCTTTTTTGTACTTCTGCCCGTGGGCGCCGGCATAGTGCCCGATGGCATCAATTCGGTGACGTATCTCAGATCAAATAAAACTCACCGCTGTTTGTAATCAGGTCAGCGCATTGGCCTTACCGCCATCGGGTCAGCCTGCGAAGCCCGGGGGAGATCGGTTTCTCCCTGCATTCGGGGCACAGGCCCAGAAATTCGAGACGGTGCCCGAACACGACGAATCCGGTGGCACCGTCTATTTTTTCTTCCATGTGCGGCATAACGGCATAGGGGGCGTCCACCACTTTGCCGCAGCACGTGCAGCGGATGTGATAGTGATTTTCAGGATTCCCGTCGAAACGCTTCAAGGCGCCGCCGGATTCGATCTTCTGAATCTCTCCCAGCTCGGAAAGGATCTCCAGATTCCGGTATACCGTGCCGAGGCTGATCCGGGGCAGACGTTTTCGCACGATCGCGTATATTTCGTCGGCACTGGGATGGGTCCGCAGCTTCCGAAGCTCTTGAAGGATGACTTGCCGCTGCGGTGTCATCCGCAGGCCTGGCTCACTGCTCAAGGCCGGTCCTCCCCGCAAACGGATAGCGGCTATTTTCGCTCATCGATCGGGACAAAGGCGCACTCCTCCGGACCGCAGTAGTCCCCTACGTATTCGGATGCCGGCCGGTAGAGCATCGGCTTGGGCGCCGCCTCGGCAAACTGCTCTTCCAGCACATGGGCGGCCCACCCGGCGACCCGCGCAATGGCGAACACCGGGGAGAAAAAGTCGACCGGAATTCCCATGGTGTAATACAAAGAAGCGCTGTAAAAATCGACGTTGACGAAGATGTCGATCTCTTTGCGCTTCTTGAACTCCTCTTTTCCGACCTTTTCCAGCTTGCGGGAGATCTCGTACCACTTTGTCTGGCCGGTTCGCTCCCCCATTTTCTTGGACATCGGCGAAAGGATGTGGGCCCTGGGATCGTCGGTCTTGTAAACGGCGTGGCCCAGTCCCATGATTTTTTTCCCTTCGTCGAGAATCTTTTTCACATAGGATTCCACGTTGCCGGGATCGTCGATGGCCAGGAGCATTTCCATGACGCGGACATTGGCCCCGCCGTGAAGTTCTCCGGAAAGCGAGCCGATCGCCCCGGCCACCGCCGCGTATATATGGGCCCGGGTGGAGGCGATCTGCCGCGCGGAAAACGTCGACGCATTGAAGGAATGTTCGGCGTGCAGCAGCAGGCAGATATCGAAAAATCGGGCCAGCTCCTCGTCGGGCGTTTCACCGAACAGCATGTAAAGAAAGTTGGCACCCTGACCGAGGTCGGAATCCGGTTCGACCGGCTCTTTGCCTTGTCGAATTCGCCCCCAGGCGGCCAGCACCGTGGCAAGCTTTGCCACGAGGCGCACGGCCATCCGGTCGCAGGCCTCCCGTGAGCCGTCCCGGATGTCCGGATCGTGGTTGGCCAGCATCGGCACCGCTGCCTGAAGTATATCCATCGGCAGGGCGTCGGCCGGCCGGGTTTTCAGGGCGCTGACGACTTCGGAGGGGATCGGACGCTCGTCGGCGAGCTGTTTGCGCAGCGCGGCCAACTCGGTTTTGTCGGGCAGCTTTTCTTTCAACAGCAGGTGCACGACCTCCTCGAACGTGGCCGAATCGGCCAGATCCTGCACCCGGTAGCCTCGGTAGATGAGCTTGCCTTCCTCTCCTTTGACATCGCTGATCCGGGTACTGGCGACGGTCACGCCCCTGAGGCCGGTATTTACGATAGGTTTGGTTTCGCATTCTTCCATGGCTTCACCTCGCTTCTGCATTCCTGGCGCAAACAAAAAGGCACCGCATCGAGTCGATCTTTGGCGCCTGTGTCTTCCTTTGGCCGCTTTGCGTCAACTCAATCCAGGTATCAGTCCAGATCCACCCACATTTCGGCCTCGTTTCCGCAATGGGTGCAGGTGGCCTGGCCTTTGACGCGCTGTTTCGGAGCCTGCGCGGTTTTCTCAGTGGTTTGTTCGGGTGCCTGCGGCGCTTCGGGCAGGCTGCAGGTGACGACCATTTCAGCCTCGTTGCCGCAGTGTTCGCATTTGCAAACCTGTTTTTTCTCAATGGTCTTTTCAGTCATTGGTTGCTCCTCTATGTATGTTTTGTAAAGCGTCATGGTGCGCACTGCTTGGGTTGATCGTCAATCTAATCGAATCGCGGTAGCGATTCGATTAGAATTCAAACTTTTCCGGCGGTCGCCGCTCCGGAACGTAGAGCCGCGGGATCTTTTCCTCGTTCCATTGCCGGGATACGTAAAGGTTGCAATAGCAGCTTCCGTATTCCTCCACGTCGGGCTTCCGATACACGCAGGGACAGATGATGTCCTGGTCCTTTTCACGGTCTCCGGAGGCGAGCCGGCAGGGGCAGACCATGTACCCGTAGCGCTCCTTGTTGACCAGCAGCGCCTCGAGCAGTTCGAACGTCCGTTCCCGGTCCTTGTTGAAGAAGTATCCCTTTGCTTCCTGGGTTTTTTTCAGCATTTCGTATAGCTTTTCGACGTCCATCACAGTCCCAGCGCCTCCTTGATCTCGTTTTCCTTGTAGCCGACGATGACTTTTTCACCGATGACAATGGTCGGAAAGCTGCATCGAGGATTGAATTTTTTCACATCCTCGAGGATCGCTTTGCGTTCATCTCCTTCCAGCAGGTCAACATCCACGAATTCATATTTGATGGAGCAGTCCCCCAGGTATTTTTTGGTGGCCTTGCAGTGGCTGCAGGTACTCAGGGAGTAGATCTTGACCGGTGGCTTCGACATCATCGAATTCCTTTCGTAAGCATATGATTTTTAAGTAAAGGTAATTAACCATCCCATTGCTGTCAATCGGTTTCTGCGGCGGCGGTTCCGGCGTGGTACATTCGGTCGCAATGATGGTGACATCTCTTTTACCGCCGAG
>CBFCZJ010000325.1:0-4509 GCA_965602445.1 uncultured Desulfobacterales bacterium
TTCGAATTTCGAGATTCGAATTTCGGATTTAAGATAATTACAGGGATTCATGCCCCGATATCACATCAAATCCCCCTAAATGCCCCTTTTCCAAAGGGGGACTTTGAAGCCTTCGCCGCTATGACCCCAAAAAAACTGACTGGATGGCTCCGAGTTTTTCACGGTTGCAGGAAAAATTTCCTGCGGCCCGATTCAGCTCTTTCGTTTGGGTTATAATTCCGATTATTTTTCGCAGAGTGCGAAACCCACAATAAAATCGCGCCAGCGATTTTATCAGCGTACCAGCATCACCGGGTTTTCGATTTCATCGAGCAGGGCGCAAAGCTGCTCATCCTCTTCGTTTTCCGCATCGCAAGGAATCACTACCGGGCCGGAACCCTCCATGTGGATCCGTTGGGCGATGCCGGAAATCGAGCCGCGGACCACGAGCCGAAAGTCCGCCCCCAGCTTGTGTTCCTTCAATCGTTCCACGACCGACATCTGAAGCTTTCGGGCCTCTTCCCGGCTGTCTGCCAGCACCAGAACGGTCAATCTTCCGTCGTGTACACGGGTCAGGCGGCCGGCGGCCTGGAAGGCTTTTTCCGACAGGTCGCTGCCGTCATAGAGAAGGATGACTGGAAATGTCAGCAATGATCCGGAACGAAGGATTAGGGTCATGCCGGGCCGGCTCGAAACAATGGTTCGGGTGATCGAGCCGGTGCGCCGGGCTCCAGAAAACGACCGCCCGATCTTTCCCAGGACCATGAGATCTGCATCGACGGCGGCTGCCAGAAGCTCTGCGGCCACCACTCCCCTGGAGACTTTGAATTGCCAGGAGATTCCTCTGTCTTCACAAACTCGGGCAACAATCCGGCGGATCTGTCCGGCCTGGGCGCGAAGCTCGCGCTCGATCTCGATCGATTCCATCTGCCGGAATATCGGCGAAAATGCGCTCACCTCACGGGCCAGCGGAAGCTGTGCCAGGCGAAGGAGGTTGGTGTCTTCCACGTACAGGCCAATGAGCTCCGCTTCCAGCGCGGCAGCCAACTCGACGGCATTTTGCAGGGCCGATAGGCTGGACTGAGAAGCGTCCAGGGCCACCAGGATTCTTCGAATTTCCGACTGCTCGGCAGCCATGGTTATTCGCCCTCCTTTTCAACGGCCGGCTTCATGAAGTCGAGCCGCTTTTTGGCCATCTCGGCCAGCCGCTTGTACACAATCCCGTTTACCGTGTTTTCAGGAAAGTAGCCCTGATCATCCGCCTCGCCGGCCTCCATCCCCGTCAAAAGCTCGATGCCTTCATCGATGGTTTGCACGGCATAGATGTGAAACCGGCCCTTTTCTACAGCGTCGATAACGTCCCGGCGCAGCATCAGGTGGGAGACGTTGGCCTCGGGGATCAGGACCCCCTGTTCGCCGGTAAGGCCCCGGGCATTGCAGGTGTCGAAAAATCCTTCGATTTTTTCATTGACGCCGCCGATGGGCTGCACCTGGCCGTGCTGGTTCACCGAGCCGGTCACCGCGAAAGACTGTTTGATGGGGATCTTGGATATGGCCGAAAGCAGCGCGTAAAGTTCTGCCGAAGATGCGCTGTCTCCCTCGATACCGCCGTAGGACTGCTCGAAGACCAGGCTTGCCGACAGGGACATCGGGTGCTCCCAGGCATAGCGGGCGCGAAGATAACCGCCTAAAATGAGCACCCCCTTGGAGTGAATGGGGCCGCCCATTTCCACTTCCCGTTCGATGTCGACCACGCTGCCTTTTCCCATGGAAGTGCGGGCGGTGATGCGCGCCGGCCTTCCGAACATGAATTCACCCAGGGCGATCACCGAAAGGCCGTTGATCTGGCCGACCTTGGCCCCTTCGGTGTCCACGAATACAATCCCCCGGTCGATCTGCTCCTGCATCCGCTCCCGGAGCCTGTCGGAGCGGTAGATCCAGGAATCGATCGATTTTTGCACGTCCTCGGCCTCCACGTTGCCGTTGCCGTTTTCAGAGGCCCAGTAATCGGCTTCCCGCAGCAGGTCGGTCAGCCGCTGCATGTGGACGGAAAGTTTTTCGCCGTCACCGATGGTTCTTGCACTGTGTTCGATGACCCGGGCCACGGCGCCCCGGCTGAAGGGGTGCATGTTTTCATGTTTTACCGCGCCGGCGATCAGGCCGGCCAACGCGTTCTGGTTTTTTTCGTTCCGGTCCATTTGCTGCGCGAAATCCGCCGCCACTTTGAAAAGCTCGCTGAATTCCGGGTCGAAGTGGCGAATCAGGTAGTAGATCAACGGCTGGCCCATGAGGACCACCTTGATTTTCAGCGGAAAGGGTTCGGGTTCGAGTGAAACGGTGCTGATCAGGCTGTACATCTGGCCCAGGGATTCGATTTTGATTTCTCCTGATTTCAGGGTGCGTTTAAGACCCTCCCAGGCAAAGGGGTCCCGGAGAACCTTGAGGGCGTCCAGGATCAGGTAGCCGCCGTTGGCCCGGTGCAGGGCCCCTGCCCGAATCATGTCAAAATCGGTGAACAGGGCACCCATATGCGCCTGGTGCTCCACCCGGCCCACCAGGTTCTGGTACGTGGGATTTTCCTCGTACACCACCGGGGCGCCTTCGGCGTCTTTGTTATCCACCAGCACATTGACGTGGTATTTGCGCATCGCTTGCGCGTCGGCGTCCGCTTCCTGGGCACCCTGACCGCTGCCCATCTGCTGCTGGATCATCTGCTGGAGCTGGTTTTGCTGACCGCCCTGGGGCTGGCGGAAAGCCTGGAGGTTGTCGATGATGTCTTTTTCGACGTCCTTGAGGTGCTCGACGATTTTTTCGTTGTCTTCGTATTTTTTGATGAGCTCCTCGATCACCGGGCCAACGGCGTATTGACTCACCTCCCGGTCCAGCTCTTTTTGTTTTTCGCCGATCTTGCGCTGCCATTGGGGGATTTGCTGGAAAATCTTACCGGCTTCTTTTTGAAGCTCCTGCACCCGTTCCTCGAGATGCTTGCGCTCTTCTTCCGGGAGTTTTTCGTATTCCTCCGGGGAGATGACCTCTTCATCCTTGACCGGGGCAAACGAGAGCCCGGAGGGTGTGCGCATGATCGTGAGATTGTCCTCTTCGGCCTTTTTCTGAAGCTCCTCGAAGGCCTTTTGCTGCTTTTCCTGGAGCTCCTGTTTGATGGACTGGCGGCGGTTCTGGTAGTCCTCGTTTTCAAACGCCGCCCGAAGCGCCCGGCGGACGTTTTCCACCATTTCCTTCATGTCTTTTTCGAGGGCTTTTCCGCTGCCCGGTGCCACCATCAGGATTTTCGGCCTGTGGTCATCCTCGAAATTCTTGACGTAGCAGATGTCCGGCGGCACAGTTTCATCCCTGGCCCGCTTGTCCAGAAAACTTCGAATGAGGGTGTATTTCCCGGTGCCCGGTTCGCCCAACGCGAAAATGTTATACCCCGCCCGGGCGATTCCAATGCCGAAACGAAGCGCCTCGGCCGCTCTGGGCTGACCGACGCTGTCTTCTTTCGGATCGAGTTCATCGGTGGTTTCAAAGGAGAGAGACTCCGGGTCGCAGCGATGATACATACGGTCTGGTGACAAAGCGGCTACTGGCATCTGGCTTTTCCTTTATTGTAGTTGATAGTTTATTCTTTTTCAGGAAGGCTGCGGTCAGGCGGCGTCATCGGCTCGCCGGTTTCAAACGAGGTATGTGCGTCTACTTCCTCGTCTTCCCCCTCCATCTGAATGTCCTTGTCGGTTTTTTCCCGTTCCGGCGGTCGATTTCTTTCCTCCCGCTCCCATAGCTGCCGGTCGATGGCCGTGTTGTCCACCGTTTCGTCGAAGCCAAGGACGTCTTCGATGATTTCATGAAGAATTCGGCGCTCCCGCTCGCTGGGAAGCAGGCCGTCGAGATGGACCACCCCTGCTTCACAGCGGATTCCCAACTCCTCGGTTTCCACCCTGCCGTCATTTCGAAAGGCGTCTTCGATGGCTTCTTGCATTTCAGCATCGGTGAATTCCTGCTCTTCGAGCGCCACGGGAGATGCTTCCGCTTCACCGGATTCGAAACTTTGCCGCTGCTTGGCGCACTGAATGCAGTGCCGGGCTTCGGGTATCGCCCGCAGCCGTTTGATGGAAATCGGTTTTTCGCAGGCGTCGCAAAGGCCGTATCGGCCTTCTTCCATCTTGAACAAGGCATCGTCGATTTTCTGGATCGATTCTTTGTCCCGACTGTCGAGCTGATCCAGGCCCCGGGAAAGATTTGCCTTGGCGGCGGTTTCTTCCAGTTCCCGCTCGGGCTGGTTCAGTTCCTGATAAGTGTCTGCCATATCCTTCCGGGAATCGATCAGTTCCTGTCTTCTGCCGAGCAGATCGGTGCGAAGTTCCGACAACATTTTTTCATCAAGCATGTTCATCCAATCTCCACTCTTCGCCTGCATAAAATCGCCGCTGCGATTTTATTGGAATTTCACTGCGCGAAACAAATCAATGGTCAGAGACTCTCGTATGAAACTTCGGTTGAAGCCGCGGTTTTTGTAGGGCACGACCTCCGCGT
>CBFCZJ010000326.1:0-4506 GCA_965602445.1 uncultured Desulfobacterales bacterium
AACCGAAAACCGGGTTCGCCCGCCGGTCAAAGATAATGGAAGTTGAGCCATGGACGAGCGTATCGAAGACAAGCCCGAGCTGCCCCGTGAACCGGATCCGGTCCGCTGGTGGAAGCGGATGCTCCGCATTTTTCTGGCGCTGATCATCGTCGGCGCCGGCATCGCGGGCGCCGCCTATCTGACCAAAACGGCCCCACGGACCGCAAAACGCCCGCCGGCAGAGTGGGTGCCGGTGGTCCAGGTGGAACCGCTGCGCCCGGCCTCCTATACGGTGAAGGTCAAGGCCATGGGCGCGGTCGTGCCTGCCCGCCGGATCGTGCTCCGATCTCGGGTGTCGGGGCAGGTGGACGCGATGCATCCGGAATTTACCGAGGGCGGATTTTTGAACCGGGGCGAGCGTATCCTCCAGCTCGAAGACGCCGACTACAAGCTGGCCTTGCAGCAGGCAAAAAGCCGGCTGGTGGAAAGCCAGTATGCACTGAAGCTGGAGCTCGGCCGCCAGGAGGTGGCCAAAAAAGAGTGGGCCCTGCTCCAGGGGGACTGGGGAACAGATCCTGTCGATTCCGACCTGGCCTTGCGAAAACCGCACCTGGACAAGGTCAAGGCCGATGTGGCCGCTGCCGAGGCGGCGATGGAAAAAGCCGCCCTGGACCTTTCCCGTACCCGGATCGAGGCGCCCTTTAACGCCATGGTGTTATCCAAGTCGGTGGACATCGGTTCCCAGGTGTCTCCCCAGGAACCGCTGGCGGAACTGGTGGGCACCGATACTTACTGGGTGCAGGCCTCGATTCCGGTCAACCGGCTCGACTGGATTCGGATTCCGCAGCGCAGCGGAGGCAGCGGTTCCAAGGCCGCCATCATTTATGCCGGAAACCATCGCATCGAAGGCATGGTGGCCCGCCTCATCGGCGACCTGACCAGCGAAGGGCGCATGGCCCAGGTACTGATCGAGGTCGAAGACCCGCTTCGGCTGAATCAGCCCGGGGCAGACGCCCCTCCCCTTCTCATCGGAGAGTATGTGCGGGTGGAAATGGAAGGCACAAGGCTGGAAGATGTGTTTGTCGTCCCCCGCACCGCCCTGCGGGACAACGACACGGTCTGGATGTTTTCAGAAGACTCGACCCTGGAGATTCGGAAGGTTTCTCCGATCTGGCGGGATGCGGAAACAGTGGTGCTCGAAAACGAAGTTCAGGCCGGGGACCGGCTCGTGGTGTCCGGTCTTCCTGCGCCGGTGGCGGGGATGCAGGTCCGCCTGGAGGAAGCGGCAAAAGGCGGCAACTCGGGCCGGCCTTCGGCGCCGGCAATGAGAGAAGGCGGGGGCCATGGCGGATAAAAGCGCGGCAACACAGCCTGCCGGCGGACCGATCCGCTGGATGGCCGGCCATTCAGTGGCGGCCAACCTGCTCATGCTGCTTCTTCTTCTGGGAGGCCTCTTTTTGGGGACCCGGATCAAGCAGGAGGTTTTCCCGGATTTCGAACTCGACATGGTGACCATCACCGTTCCCTATCCCGGTGCAAGCCCCCAGGAGGTGGAGCAGGGCATCCTGCTCGCCGTCGAAGAGGCGGTGCAAGGCCTGGAGGGTATCGAGAAGATTACTTCCACGGCCCGGGAAGGCGCCGGCACCGTGACCGTGGAGATGATCGAAGGCGAAGACATCCAGCGGCTTTCCCAGGAGATCCAGGCCGAGGTGGACCGGATCGTTTCCTTTCCGGAAGAAGCCGAAGACCCGCAGGTGAGCATCGTCTCCCGCAAGCGCTACGTCGTCTCCCTGGCCCTGCACGGCGACCAGAGCGAGCATGTGCTGCGGGAACTGGCCGAGCGTCTTCGGGACCGGCTCCTGGAAGACCCGGAAATCACCCAGGTAGAGCTCGCCGCCGTCCGGGACTTGGAGATCAGCGTGGAGGTTTCCCAGGAGCAGCTCCGAACCTATGGACTGACCCTGGAAGAAGTGGCCGACCGGATTCGACGGGCAAGCGTGGAGCTGCCCGGCGGCGCCATCAAGACCCCCGGCGGCGACGTGCTCATCCGCATGAAGGAGCGCCGGGATTTCGCTCAGGAATTCGGCCGCATTCCGATCATCACCGCCAAGGATGGAACCCGTGTCCTGCTGGAGGAAATCGCCACCGTCAAGGACGGATTCGAGGAGACCGACTACGAATCGACATACAACGGCCAGCCTGCGGTGCTGATCGAGGCCTACCGGGTCGGAGACCAGACCCCGATCCAGGTGTCCGATGCGGTCAAAAAAGCGGTGGCCGCGTTCGAACCGAGCCTTCCTCCCGGTATCGGCATCGACCTTCAGAATGATCGGTCCGACATCTATCGCCAGCGTCTGGGGTTGCTTCTCAACAACGGGTATCTGGGGCTCTGCCTGGTCTTTTTGCTGTTGGCGCTTTTCCTGGAGCCGAGACTGGCATTCTGGGTCAGCCTGGGCATTCCGATCTCCTTTCTCGGCTCTTTGCTCATTCTTCCGGGCGCAGGGGTGAGCATCAACATGGTGTCCATGTTCGCCTTTATCGTCACCCTCGGTATCGTGGTCGACGACGCCATCGTGGTCGGAGAAAACGTCTACCATCATCGCCAGCAGGGAAAGCCCTGGTTTTCCGCGGCCGTGATCGGAGCCCGGGAGATCGCCATGCCGGTGACATTCGGCGTGCTCACCAACATGGTGGCCTTCGTCCCGATGTTCTTTGTCCCGGGGATCATGGGCAAGGTTTTCCGGCAGATTCCGGTGGTGGTGATCTGCGTCTTTGCCGTTTCCCTGGTGGAAAGCCTGTTCATTTTACCCGCCCACCTGGGGCATCAGAAAGATCGCCGCTCCTATGGGGTGTTTGCCCGCCTGGAGCAGCTCCAGGGCCGGTTCAGCCGGGCCTTTGTCCGGGGCGTCCACCGGTTTTACCGGCCGGCCCTCGGTCTGGTGCTGCGCTGGCGCTACGTGTCGGTGGGCGTCGCTGTCGCCGTGCTGATCCTCACCGTCGGCTTTGTCCGCAGCGGTCGGCTCGGATTCGAACTGTTTCCCAAGGTGGAGTCCGATTATGCGATCGCCACGGCCACCCTTCCCTTCGGCAGCGCTTTTGAACGGACAAAGCGCGTTCAACAGCGCCTGGTGGACGAAGCCGAGGCGGTGGCGGCCGCGGGCAACGGCGAACGGCTCATGGAGGGCATCTTTGCCACCATCCAGAACAATGTGGCTACGGTAAGGGTCTATCTGCCCCCGTCGGACATTCGGCCCATGTCCACCTCAATGTTCACCGACCGGTGGCGGCAGCGGGTAGGCCTGATTCCAGGCCTGGAATCTCTTCGCTTCGAATCCGATGCCGGCGGCCCCGGCCGGGGCGCGGCCATCTCCCTGGAGCTGAGCCATCACGACCTGAACGTTCTGGAAAAGGCGAGCGCCGACTTGGCTGAAGCCATGGCGTTCTATCCCACCGTGGTGGACGTGGACGACGGATTTTCCCCGGGAAAGGAGCAGATCGACTTTCAGGTGCTGCCCGAGGCCCGCAGCCTCGGGCTCAGGGCCCGGGAAATCGCCCGCCAGGTGAGAAGCGCGTTTTACGGCGCCGAGGTCCTTCGCCAGCAGCGGGGGAGAAACGAAGTCAAGATCATGGTTCGGCTGCCCAAACGCGAGCGGATCTCCGAGTATAACCTGGAAGAATTGATGCTGCGCACCCCGGCCGGCGGCGAGCTGCCCTTGCAGCAGGCGGTTACGGTTCAGCGGGGCAGGTCATACACCAGCATCGAGCGGCGGGGCGGCCGCCGGGTGGTGACCGTATCTGCCGATGTGCGTCCCCGGAGCAAGGCCGACGAGGTGCTGCGCGATGTCATCGGCGAGGTCCTGCCCTCGTTGCAGCGCAAATATCCCGGGCTCGGCTACAGCCTGGAAGGAAGCCAGGCCGACCGGCGCGAAAGCATGCAGGCCCTGTTTCAGGGGCTGGCCGCGGTTCTGGTGGTGATCTACGCCATGCTGGCCGTTCCCCTGAACAGCTACGTGCAGCCGGCCATTATCATGGTTTCGATTCCCTTCGGCATCGTGGGCGCCGTCATCGGCCATCTCATCATGGGATACAGCCTCAGCGTCATGAGCATGTTCGGGGTGCTGGCCCTGACCGGGGTCGTGGTCAACGGCTCGCTGGTGCTCATCGACAGGGCCAACATCGAAAGAAGGGCCGGGGCATCGGCCTACGCGGCGATTCTCACGGCGAGCCAGCTCCGCTTTCGCCCCATCTTGCTGACGACCCTGACCACCTTCGGCGGCCTGACGCCGATGATCTTCGAAACCTCCCGCCAGGCGCGGTTTCTGATTCCCATGGCGGTCTCGCTTGGTTTCGGCGTCCTGTTTGCCACCGTGATCACCCTGGCGCTGGTCCCCTCGATTTACATGATCGTGGAGGATTTCAAGCGGATTGCCAAGAAGGCAGGAGGCGGCAGAGCGCAGGGAGAGTCTGCCGATGCTTCGGCCGGGAAAGGCCTGATGAGTCAGGTGAAAAAGGGTTGATTGGTTGAAT
>CBFCZJ010000327.1:0-4481 GCA_965602445.1 uncultured Desulfobacterales bacterium
ACCGGCCGACCGCCTCGAAAATTCACAGATCCTTCATTTTTCGTCAACTATTTGCCGGCGCTTTAATAGTAAACGTTCCGTCCTTGTTGATGGTCATCTCGCTTTCCAGGTAATAGACTTCTTCAATCTCCGGGCGTAGGTCCCGGGTCATGTAGTAGGCTTCCCCGCTGCGGGCACCGGTGCCGCATATATAGATGATCGGCTTGTCCGTGGCAAGCTTCGGCATCCTGTTTTCGAGCTTGTCCACGGGGATGTTTTGCGCCGTCTTCAGGGTGCCCTTGGCAAACTCGTCCGGATCCCGGACGTCGATCAGGTAGACGCTGTCCGGCCGTTCGGTGACGATCTGTTTGAAGGTGTCGATGTCGATGCTCCCTTCTTCCTCACCGGTCTTTACCAGGACGGCGGACTCGGCGCCCTTGCCGTACATGGCGACCCACTTCGGATAGCCCTCGGCAAAGACCTTCACATTTTTGTAGCCAAGCGCCAAGGCTTTTTCCGCCGATTTGTGGCTCAGCTTGCACTGGAGGCCGCCGCAGTAAAAGACGAGCGGGAGATTCTTGTCGGCAGGCAGCAGGCCGGATAGGCCGTCGAAGCGGGTATCGGGAATGCTGACTGCGCCGGGAATGTGCCCCTTGTCGTACTTGGGCCTCTTCGGCCGGGAGTCCACGAGCAGCATCGGCTCGCCGCCGGCCAACTGCCCGGCCACCCAGTCTGCGGAAACCTGCGCATAATGCCCGTCGACGGCCATCCATCCCGGAAATCCGTCTGCATACACCTTGACGTTGCTGTATCCGAGGGCTTCGGCCTTTTTCGCAGATTTGTGGCTCAGCTTGCACTTGACGCCTTCGCAGTAATAGATGACCAGCGTTGTCTTGTCGGCCGGGAGCTTATCCACATGCTTGTCAAATTCGGTGTCCGGGATACTGACTGCGCCGGGGATATGGCCCTTGTCGTACTTGGCCCGCTTCGGCCGGGCGTCGATGATCATGACGTCGTCGGCCGGCGGCACGGCTACATGCCGGGCCACGAAATCAAGGTCAACGATGTCGTGGAACATCCACTCGGGGGTGTCGGCGGCAGTTGCCTGACCGGCCGCTGGGGAAATCAGCAGCCCAAAAGCGGCGATCGCTGCAAACAGGTGGCGGATCTTCATGTTGTCCTTCCTTTCATGGAGTATCATTATTGCAATCAAATCGCGGCAGCTATTTGATTACTTGCATTTGAGCGGCGTCGGTGAATCGGCCGCGTGGGCGTGCAGATAGGTGTATATGTCGGCCAGGTCATCCTGGGCCAGGGCGTTGAACTCTTCTTCGCACCTGAACTCGGTAAAGTTTCTGTTTTCGAACAATTTCGTCCACTCCGCCTGGGTCTTGGCGTCGGGATTCAGCAGGGGTTTGGCCGACTCCACGGCGCCGCGCTCATGGCAAGCCTTGAAAACCTTTCGATAGGTGTATTTCCCCTTTCGCTTGTTTCCCTGCTCCATGGCCGCAGCCGACGCCACGAAACTTGCGGTCAGCAGAAGAGATACGGCGACGATGAAAACTTTTTTCAAACCAAACATGGGACTTTCTCCTTTTCATACTGGGTTCTGCGTTCTGGGTTCTGGGTTCTGCGTTCATCGTTTACTGCCATTGATCAGAGCAACCTGCGTGCCAATTCTCATGAATTTCCAACATTTCGATAAGTATCAGAAATTAGTCAATTTTTAGGACCGTTTTCGAACCTGGTCAGCCGATGGACCTGTTAACCCTGTTAACTCAATGTTACCGATAGCGATTAACATGCAGGCATTTTCCAGCGCCCGCCGCAGCGTTGTCAGAAAACCACGGTTCGATCACATCGGCGGAAAAATTCGGAAAGGGCAAGGCCGGGAATCTCCGGGACGCCATCCCTGCCGGAGGGGTGCGGCTCCCGGGAAATATGGGCCATGCCTTCCAGGGCCTCGAGCAGCGGCCCCTCTGCCAGGTGCAGCCCGGCACCGGTGAAGTGGACGCTGACCTGCCGTCCCCGCAGCCGAGCGGCCTGACAAAGCTCGAGCAGGTATTCCGGGTGGCGGTCCGAATTGACGAGAATGCCGAGTCGTCCGGCCATGGGATCGGTTTTCCCTCCTACCACCAGCAGATCACCCGGTCATGGCTGAAGATGTCGTCCACGAGGCGGAGCCAGTCGACCGGGATTTCCGAGACATGGTCACGGTATAGGCTGGTCACGGTGATGCCGCCTTCTCCGGAAATCCGCTCCACCCATTTTTCGACGGTGGCATCGGGTTCAGAGGGCAGTATGTGTAGAATTCGCGGCACGGTTTTTACAGGGGGATCACAATGTCCGACCGGCGGATCATCCGGGCGATCTGATTGTCGGTAAGGCATCGGAATCCGGCCGGCGCGCAATTTTCGCACCGGTCCGTAAAACAATCCGGCCCAGGGTCGCTTGCACTCGGTCCCGCCGCTCGGCATGCAAGACGGTCGGCGCATCCCGGGCACAGGAATATGATCCTTGTGCTGTCGCCTTGTTCGCAAAGCTTTCTGCCCGCTTCGAGTCCGCTGCGGATCTGCTCCGGACGCCGAAGCATGACGGTTACCAGATTGGCCATCGAACATTCTCCCGTGCAGAAGACGTCTTCCTTTTTTTAGCCACAGCAACGACCGTGCCAGTTCCCTTCCGCAACTCGGCAACCCGCTAGAATTGTTCGGGTTACCCATAAAGTGGAAAATGTTGCAATTTCAGCCGCCACCCCTTATGTTAACATTTATTAACACTTTACATTAACACTTTCAGCCAGCCCACACCCCGGCGCAGTCCGAGGCATGTAGTGTGCGCCCGGGTGACTTCTTTTTGTCGCTTTTCGCGGAACGCGAAATCCTTATGGAGCCTTCATGAACGGCACCAGTCTTCGTTGCTTCGCAACTTCGCCCCGGCAGGCGGAGGCCATTCGGATTTGCTCATAACAAGCCGTTCACTGCATCGGCAGAGGCTTCGGAGGAAGCTTCAGTATGGATCAAACTGGCCGGTTGAGACCAAAAGATTCGTATGAATCTCCCGCCGGAGAATCTTGAATCTGGAATCTGGAATTTTGAATCACGCCGCGGCCAGCGGCGGGGCTCGTATGCGATTTAAGGAAGGAGTGCCGTGGAGCTGTCACGATACTGGAAAACGATTGTCGATACCCTTCATGACGGGGTCATGGTGGTCGACCCGAAGGGGCAGGTAGTGGCCATGAACCCTGCGGCCGAGCGGCTGACCGGCTACGGAGAAGACGAGTTGAAAGGACAGTCCTGCCGCATCCTGGACTGCACCGGATGCAGGATCATCGCTAAAGGACCGGCCGAACAGTGGTGCGGGCTCTATGCCGACGGCAACGTGCGCGCCAAAAAGTGCATGATCACCAACAAGGAAAACCGGACGGTGAACGTCATCAAAAACGCCTCGGTTCTGCGCGATGAGAAGGGAACGATCATCGGGGCGGTGGAAACCCTCACCGACATGTCTGAAATCGTCCGGCAGCAGGAAGAGATCCTGTCTCTTCGCCGCACCCTGCACCTGGACGAGGGCTACCACGGCATCCTGGGCAAAAGCACGGTGATGCAGGATCTTTTCGAACTGATCGACAGCGTCGCCCCCACCGACTCGCCGGTGATGATCCAGGGAGAAAGCGGCACCGGAAAGGAGCTTGTTGCCCGGGCCATCCACGATGCCGGCCCGCGTGCGCAAAAGCCGTTTATCAAGGTCAATTGCGCCTCTTTGAATGAAAACCTGCTGGAAAGCGAGCTGTTCGGACACACCCGCGGAGCATACACCGGGGCGGACCGAGACCGCATCGGCCGGTTCGAGGCGGCCCACGGCGGCACCATCTTCCTGGACGAGATCGGCGATGTGCCCATTTCCACCCAGGTCAAGCTTCTCCGGGTGCTGGAAGAACACGAAATCGAGCGGGTCGGCGACCACCGGCCGATCAAGGTGGATGTGCGGATCGTCTCAGCCACCCACAAATCCCTGGACCGCTTGACCGCCGAAGGCGCGTTCAGAGAAGACTTATACTTCCGCATCAACGTCTTTCCGATGCAGATCCCGCCCCTTCGCCGGCGTCCGGAAGACATTCCGGCAATCGTGCAGCACTTTATCCGGAGAAACAACGAAAAAACCGGCAAAAAAATCCTGGGGCTGACCCCGGAGGCCATGGAAAAGCTTCTTTCCTATCCCTGGCCGGGAAACGTCCGGGAGCTTCGAAACGCCGTCGACTACGCCTTTGTCCTGTGCAGCAGCGGTGGGATTGCCGCCGGCCACCTGCCGCCCAAGATCGCGGCCCGGGAGCCGGCCGCCTGCCCGCCGCCTTCGTTTTCCCCGACGGAGGCAAAAAGGGAGGCAGAGCGCGAAGAACTGGTCCGCACCCTGGAAGAGACCGGAGGCAATCGCAGCGAGGCGGCCCGCCGCCTGGGAGTCAGCCGGGTGACCGTCTGGAAGCGCATGAAAAAGCACGGCCT
>CBFCZJ010000328.1:0-4471 GCA_965602445.1 uncultured Desulfobacterales bacterium
GGCAGATGATTCCTGGATTTGAACAGATTGTCGAGGAACGGATCCGCCAGGCCCAGCAAAAAGGCGTGTTCGATGACCTGGAAGGGGCCGGAAAGCCGCTGGTGGTCGAAGACCTGACCGGTGTTCCGGAAGAACTTCGCCTGGCATATAAAATCCTGAAAAATGCGGACTGCAAGCCGCCGGAGCTTCAAATCAAAGACGAGATCTTCCAGACGGAGCAGCTTCTGGCGGCCATGGAAGACACCCGGGAAAAATATCGGACCCTCAAGAAGCTCAATTTTCTGATCATGAAGTTCAATGCCGTGCGCGGGGCCTCCACCGCCTTTGAGTTGCCCCAGCGATATGAGACCCGTCTCGTGGAGCGATTCGGGCAAAAATAAAATCGCTGCCGCGATTTTATATGAGGTGTCGCGTTCCGCGAAACCATAAAAAGAGATGAAAGTGCAGGTCGCCCTCCGTTTTTTGCCGGAGGTGATGGTTCCATGTTGCCCGGCAAACCAAATCGCCCCTGCTCCGACTTGAGCAAGGAGTTCCTGTTTACCATGTTTCGCAGCAGTCGACCAGGCGACAGTCAGGGTCTTTTCAAAAGCGTGATGATGGCATACGTGGTGCTTGTGCTCCACGTGATGCTCATCGCCGGTCTTGGCGTCCTGGTGCTTTTTTTTCGGGGCGTCGTTCAGTACATGCTTTGGATTTTTTTGTTCGGCGCTGCAGGGGTCGCCGTTTCGGGCTACTTGTTCTACCGCCGAATGAAGGCCGAGGGAAAGACCCTGCAAGAAATGCTTCACTCTCCAGCCTTTCACGGCCGGGCCGTTGAGGTCAGTTTCCTGGGCGGGCTTGCCTCTTTTCGCATGGGCCGGTCATCCAACCTTGCCGAACTGCCCGATCGTTCCATCGATCCGTCCCACCGGCTCGAGGATCCGGAATCGACCCGAAACAGGGAGCTTGAAGCGCTGCTGCAGCTGCTGGAAAAAAACCTGATCTCCCCGGAAGACTATCACAAAGCGAAACAGGAAATTTTAAAGACATGAAAAAGCTCACGGTGGCCCTATTGTCCGGCGGCATCTCCTCGGAGCGGGAGGTGTCCCTCAACAGCGGAAACCAGGTGTTTGCGGCCCTGGACAAGGAAAAATACCGGGTGATCCGCTACGATCCGAAAAGCGATATCCCCCGGCTGGTCGACGACGCGAAAACCATCGACGTCGCCCTGGTGATTCTTCACGGCCCTTACGGAGAAGACGGGACCGTGCAGGGCCTGCTCGACCTGATCGGCATCCCCTACCAGGGCGCCGGAGTGCTGGGAAGCGCTGCGGCCATGAACAAGCTCGCCTCCAAGCACCTGTATGCCCAGTGCGGGCTGCCGGTGCCGCCGTACCGGGTGGCACGGGCAGGGGACCGGTTCGAGGCCGATAAATGCCTCGCAGAGTTGGGGCTGCCGGTGGTGGTCAAGCCGGTGGCCGCAGGCTCCAGCGTCGGGATGACCATTGTTCGCAGCGCCGATGCCCTGCAGCCGGCCCTTCAGGCCGCCTTTGAATTCGACCGTGATGCCCTGGTGGAGGCATTCATCGGGGGAACCGAGGTGACCGGCGCGGTGATCGGAAACGACCGGCTCCGGGCGCTGCCGTTGATCGAGATCATTCCCGGAAAAGACCATGAATTTTTCGACTACACCGCCAAGTACACGCCCGGTGCGACCCAGGAGATCTGCCCTGCCAGGATCGACGCCGCCATGACCGAAAAGGCGCAGAAATATGCGATAAAGGCCCACGAGGCGCTTTTTTGCAGGGGCTATAGCCGGACCGACATGATCCTCAAAGACGGTGAACTCTTTGTTTTGGAAACCAACACCATCCCGGGGTTTACGCCCACCAGTCTTTTTCCCCAGGCGGCCGCGGCCGCCGGCATGGATTTCAGCCGGCTTCTGGACCGACTCATCGAGCTGGCGATGGAATAGGCGCCTTCGGCGCCGCTGGGAAGCTGGGAGGCTGGAAAGCCAGAAAGCTTGGATGCTGGGAAGCCAGGATGCAGAATTGCGGCAGCAGGCGGCAGGAAAAAAGCCTTCAAGGCGCTGCCGGATTTGTGCCTGCGATTTCTCGTTGTTGATTGTAGCGCTGCGTTTTTTTACCGCATCCCAGCATCCCAGCGTCCAAGCGTCCAAGCAGCCGCAGGCCTCCCAGCGTTGTCGGTTTTTCAAGCATGACCTTCGGAGTGATAGGTGACCATTTACCGCTGGGAGCAATTATGATTGTCCGCGGCCATCAGGAGCTGATCCGCCGATACGAAGAATTGAAGCCGGGGGATATATTCATCGGCCTGGTGGGGGACAAGATCCTGCGCCAATCGCTGCTGATCGACTGCCTGCAGCGGGGCATCCGGTGCTATCCGTCCGCCCTGGCCCAGACCCTTCATCATTTCAAGACGGCCCAGGCCAGGATTCTCGGTCGATGGATGCTTCCCCTGACCTGCGTGATCTCCCGCAGGAGCGATCTGCTGGCCGCGGCGGGGGACTACGCAAAGGCCGGCATCGGTTCGGTGGTCACCAAGCAGGATCACATGCACTGCGGCCACGGGGTCAGAAAGTGGGAATCGGTAGAGACCCTGTACAATCTGGCGGGGTTTTCAGAAGATGCCTTTCCCCTTGTGATGCAGCCGTTTCTGGCGTCGTTTGCCGACGTCCGCGTCGTGATCGCCGGGGATTACCGAGAGGCATACGAGAGAAGCAATCCGTACAGCTTCCGGAAAAACCTCGCCGCCGGCGGCAAAAGCAGCCCCCATGAGCTGACGCCAGAGCAGACCTCATTTTGCCGGGAGGTGATGGCCCGGGGCGGATTTGCCTACGCCCACATCGATCTTCACCTCACCGAAGCGGGCCGGGTCTACCTGTCGGAGATCACCTTGAACGGCGGGCTGAAAGGGGCAAAGATCTCCCGGGATGAACTGGACCGGAAAAAGCAGAGCATCTTAGAAAGTCTTGCCGCCGGCGAAGGGGGGAACTGAGCTGCTGAGCTGTTAAGCTGCTGAGCCAAGATAGGTATAGGAATTTTACCAATTTCAGTGAACGGGACTGGAGGTTTGAGCAACGAGCCAAGGTTTTTTGCAATTTGATTGAAAAGTCTGTTGTGCATTTGCCTTTGCTCAATAGCTTAGCAGCTTAACAGCTCAACAGCTATATCCACACAAAGGCAGTAATGATCAACAGGGAAAGGATTGAGACCATTGAGCACAGAGAAAAACAGATCCAAAGTCGGCATTGTCATGGGAAGCGATTCGGATTTCGAGGTGATGAAGACGGCTGCCGAGGTGTTGAAGAAGTTTGACATCCCCTTTGAGATCACCGTGGCCTCGGCCCACCGCACCCCGGCCCGGGCGGCCGAGTTCGCGGCCGGGGCCAAAGAGCGCGGGGTTTCGGTCATCATCGCAGGAGCCGGCCATGCCGCCCACCTTGCCGGTGCCATGGCGGCCCACACGACCTTGCCGATCATCGGGGTGCCCATCGATTCATCGGCCCTGGCCGGCTTCGACGCGCTGCTGTCCACGGTGCAGATGCCGCCGGGAATCCCGGTGGCCACGGTGGCCGTGGGAAAGCCCGGCGCATACAACGCCGGGGTTCTCGCCGCCCAGATCCTGGCCCTGTCCGATCCGGAACTGGCCCTGCGGCTTGATGCCTTCAAGCAGGAGATGGCCGACAAAGTGGTTGAAAAGTCCAAGAAGATCGAAGATGCGGTCTGACCGCATCCGCCGGGTCGATCCGGACCGGCCGGATCCGGACGTCATCCAGGAGGCCGCCGAGGCCATCGCTGCGGCCAAGGTGGTGGTTTTCCCCACCCGCTGCCTCTATGGCCTCGGCGCCGACGCCTTTGACCGCGACGCGGTGGAAAAGGTGTTCACCCTCAAACATCGGCCGGAAAACAAGCCGATTCTCGTCTTGATCCAAAACCGCCGGGAAGTTTCCCGCCTGGCCGCCGAGGTTCCCGAAGCCGCCGGAAGGCTCATGAACGAAATCTGGCCAGGTGACTTGACCCTCGTGTTTTTTGCCCGGCCGGAGGTGCCGGTGCTTCTCACCGCCGGCACCGGAAAAATCGGCATCCGGCTGCCCGGCCACCCTGTGGCAGCCGCCCTGGTCGAAGCGGCGGGCCGGCCGATCACCGGCACCAGCGCCAATTTGGCCGGCCGGCCAGGCGCGGCGACGATCCAGGACCTGCCGGACGAGATTGCAGACCACGTCGACCTGATCCTGGACGCCGGCCCCTTGAAAGGCGGCGTCGGCTCCATCGTGGTCGACGTCACCGTCGATCCGCCCAAGGTGTTGCGCGAAGGGACACTCCTCGGCTCGGATCTTGAAGCATTCGTAGCAATGCAACGTTGACAGCAGGCCCTGTTTTTCCTATATGAACCCTGCCGCGCGCAGCGCGGCTATACAAAATGCGGCGTCAGCCGCAGTTTGCCGGAGTGGCGGAATTGGTAGACGCAC
>CBFCZJ010000329.1:0-4468 GCA_965602445.1 uncultured Desulfobacterales bacterium
GCGGCCCGGTTGAAGATCCAGCAGCTGAAAAGAAAGCAAGCCCCCCGATCCGTGACGACGGTGCCGGCAGGCGCCTCCAGTGCCAAGAACGACAAAGACCGTGAGGCTCCAAGGGCAGAAAAACAGGTCGTCCAAAAACCGGCCGCAACGGAAAAAAATGACGCTCCAAGGCTCGCGGCCATAGATCCGGCCGCGACAAAACCGCGCCACCCCGCCGGCGAGAAATACAAGCTGGTGCTTCTCCCGGTACAATACTCGTCAACCTGGAGTTTCAATGAAGGAAAGTTCGTTAGAAGGTTTCTTGCAGAGAATGAAAGCGACGATCGGACGGCGGTTTCCTATTCGTACATGATACCGGAAGGGGTTTCCGACAGAATCGCACCTGTTCCGGATGTCATCGGAAAAGACGAACTCGCCATATGGAAAAAAGAATCGGTCTTTGCAAAGCCCGAGCCGGATTGGGGGAAAGTCAGAAAGATCGGATCGGAAATCGATGTGGATTTTGCCGTGATCATCAAGCTGGAAAGAGCCATGGACTCAAGATGTGAAGTCTACCTGTATGATTATAAAACCGGTAAGACCTACTCAAAAAGAAATCGAACAGCAGGAGGGTACACGGACGCAGGCGATGTGCAACAAACGCTGCGTGATGTCATGGACGATTGTCTTGAATCCCAGCGACAATGATCACTTTATCTCATCTGGCAGCGCTCTTGCCCGGATCGAAACGGCCGGCGAGAAAACGCCAAAGACGGTGTTTTCTGCAAAGAATCTTCCGCATTCGAATTTGGACTTTGACCTGAAACAATTCCGGGGTTTAGTCCATGTTGGCCGAAACCGCAAAGCCTTCCTTTTCCAGCGCCTTTCGAATGCCGTTGGTCCTGCAGGCCGACAGGCGGAAGTAGTAGGTCCTTTTGCCCCGCTTTCGGGCCGCCATGCCTACGTTGATCACGTCCCCGCCGCTGTCTTCGATGATTTGCGCCGCTTTTTTAAAGGCCCCGGGTTTTTCTTCGATCACCACGTCTATTCTCGACGATGAGGTCAGAATCCCCATCATGTCGATGAAGGCGCGCAGGATGTCGGTTTCGGTGATGATGCCGGCCAGCTTGCCCTCTTCGACCACCGGCATCCCCCCGATTTTGTGCTTGTAGATGAGCTGGGCTGCGATTTCCACGTCGTCGTCGGGGCCCACCACGATCGGATCCCGGATGATGAGGTCGGCCAGCGAAATGTCTCCGATCATGCTGGGCAAAAGTCCCGCCTTGAGATCGGCAAGGGTGACGAAGCCTTTCAGATGGTTCTGTTTGTTCACGACCGGCAGATGACGGATGGAATTGGCCTTCATCGTTTCGATCGCGTCCTGGATCGAAGCGTTCTCGCTGACGGTGATCGGTTCGGGAATCATCAGGTCGCAAACCTTCATGACCACCTCCCTATGGAAGAAAACAAATGCCGGAGTTAGCGTTGACGCTGACGGGGAAGGACGTGGGCGATCAGTTGAATGGTCGAATGGTTGATTGGAGCCCAAAATTTCGTAGTTAACTTGAATTGCCTGCTGCCCATCGGCCCGTTCGTTTATATATATATCAGAGCCATAGTCGAATCTCAAGAAAAGAGCTGTGCTTCGGAATTTGTCATCCCGGAGATACCCCGAGTGCAGCAGGACGGGAGAGAGCCATAGAGATCTCTCACTATGCCGGCAAACAATAGAAATGCTTTTAGCTTACTCTCTGCGCACGATACCAGAGACGGGATCAACCGAAACCTTCTCGGGAGGGGAGATTCGAGCCTCAAAAATGCGGCGAAGCCGCCATCATCCTAAAAGTGCGCCAGCGCTTTTAGGATGGTTGGTAGCTGCAAAGCGGCTCTTCGGCCATGTAATCGCCGGTGGCCTCGTAGGCCCTGGCCCGACAGCCGCCGCACACCCGCTTGTACTCGCAGCGGCCGCATTTTCCCTTGAGGGCGGAAAAGTCGCGAAGGTCTTGAAAGACCTTGGAGTGCTCCCAGATCTCGTGAAACGGGGTTTTGGTGACGTCGCCGCAGGGCACGTCCAGAAACCCGCAAGGCTGAACGATTCCCCGGTGGGAGATGAAGCAAAAGCCGGTTCCACCCAGACACCCCCGGGTGACCGCATCCAGGCCATGGGTATCGAAGGTCACCTTCTTTCCCTCCTGCCGGGCTCTCTGGCGCAGAATCCTATAGTAATGGGGGGCACAGGTGGCCTTGAGCTGCATGGCGGTCTTGTTACGCTGGTCGTAGAACCAGTTCAATGTCGCTTCATACTGCTCTGCGGTGATTTCCTGGTCGATGATGTATTTGCCTCGTCCGGTGGGAACGAGCAAAAAGATGTGGTGGGCCACCGCGCCGAGTTCTTCGGCCAGCCGGTGGATCTTTTCGATGTCGTTCAGGTTGGCTTGGGTGACCGTGGTGTTGATTTGAAACTCGAGTCCCGCCGTCCTGGCGTGTTCGATGCCGGAAAGCGCCCCGGAAAAGGCGCCTTCCACGCCCCGGAACCGGTCATGCCGCTCTGCCGTAGCGCCGTCTATGCTGATGCTGATCCGCTGAATCCCGGTCTCGACCATCTTTTGCGCCGACGCGGAAGTGATCAAGGTCCCGTTCGGGGCCATGACCATCCGCAGCCCCTTTTTCGTGCCATAGGCGGCGATGTCGAAAATATCCTCCCTGAGCAGGGGCTCGCCGCCGGTCAAAATAACGATGGGGCTGCCGGTCCGGGCGATCTCGTCGAGGAGCTTGAAGGCAGATGCGGTGTCGAGTTCTCCGGTGTAAGGGCCGCAGGTGGCCGCCGCACGGCAGTGAACGCAGGAAAGATTGCAGTTTCGGGTGACCTCCCAGGCCACCAGGCGGAGGGGAAAGGGCTCTTTCTTGTCGGTGTTGAGGTGCATGACTTTTTTTCTTCCAATGTTAAAAAAATCCTAAGCACGAAATCCGAAATCCGAAACAAATTCGAATGACCGAAATCATAATGACCCAAACGGGGGCACTGCAGGTAATGTTTGCCGGTTTCGAAATTCGGTCATTCGAATTTAGAATTTGTTTCGAATTTCGATATTCGGATTTCGAATTTTACACACAATCCACCCGGCGCTTTTTCATCGTCCGATAGCCTGGGCAGCTTCGATGGCAAAATAGGTCAAAATCATATCCGCTCCGGCCCGCTTGATGGCCGTCAGGGTTTCCATCATCACTTTCTGGCCGTCGAGCCACCCCATCTGCTCTGCCGCCTTGATCATGGCATATTCCCCGGAGACATTGTAGGCCGCCACGGGCAGGTCGAACTCCTGCCGGATGCGGTAGATGACATCCAGGTAGGCGAGCGCCGGCTTGACCATGATGATGTCTGCTCCTTCCTCGATGTCGAGGGTGGCTTCACGCACGGCTTCTTCGGCATTGGCCGGGTCCATCTGGTAGGTCCTTCTGTCTCCGAACTTGGGTGCCGAATCGGCCGCCTCCCGAAACGGACCGTAGTAAGCCGAGCAGTATTTGGCCGCATACGCCATGATCGGCACCTGTTCGAAGCCGCCTTCATCGAGTGCCTCCCGGATTTCGGCCACCCTTCCGTCCATCATGTCCGAAGGCGCCACCATGTCGGCCCCGGCTTCCGCGTGGGAAACGGCGGTGCGGGCGAGCAGGTCGAGGGTGGCGTCATTGTCGATGATCTGGCCGTCCAGCATCCCGCAATGGCCGTGATCGGTGTACTGGCACAGGCAGACATCCGTAATTACCGAAAGATCGGGGACAGCATCCTTCACTGCCTTTACCGCCCGCTGGACGGTGCCGTCCTTTGCGTATGCCCCGGTTCCTAAGGGATCTTTTTTTTCGGGAATGCCGAACAGAATCACCGCAGGAATCCCGGCGTCTGCCGCCTGTTTGCAGACCGTTGCCAGGTAATCCGAAGACAGGTGAAACTGGCCGGGCATAGAGGCGATCGGCTCTTTGACCTTCTTGCCGCCTACGGCAAACAAGGGAAGAATCAAGTCGCCGGTGGTCAGAACGGTCTCCCGGATCATTCTCCGAAAGGCCTCGCTTTGCCGCATCCGTCTGGGCCGGTAGTCGGGGAATTGCATGATTGGCCTCACCTTTTCAGTTCGTTGGGTGACTGGGGTTTATGGCGGCGGCATACTTACGCAGCGATCAACCGATCCTGGATACTGGATCCTCGATCCTGGATATCGATGCTGCCCATGTCGATGTCAGATGTCAGCCCTGCTGCTGAGCGCTTTGCGTTCAGTTTGATCAAAACTGAAACTGATGTCGGAGTCCCTGCCGGTGGAGGGACGCGCTCTGTCGCGTCCGTTGCCAGCAAAGACCCAATACCGGCCACGACGAAGCGTGGCCCTCCAACCTCCGAAATCCAAGGCGGGGATAGGTCGGTTTTTGCCGCCGGCTTCGGTCGAAGTTTCACATAAGCTCCGCCGCTGACCGCGGCGTGATTCAAAATTCCAGATTC
>CBFCZJ010000330.1:0-4454 GCA_965602445.1 uncultured Desulfobacterales bacterium
CTCTTTCTGAAGACACTTGTTGACTGAATCGATCAACCGGCGCAGGCGGGCGAAGCTGCGGCGGTCAAAGTCGACCACCAGGCGCGACAAGGATGCCAGGTCCGGTTCGTCTGCTTCTTCCGGAAGCGGGCCTGTCTGCTGGAGCGCCCCACCCGGGACAAGGATGTCTGAAAACTCTTCGCCCAGGGTCCGGATGCACTGCTTGCAGGCGGGTTTGAGAAACCGGAGGACCAGTTTTTCCCGGACATAGCGAAGACTGTGAAACCCGCTGTAGAATCGATCGATGGTCTCTACGGCTTCGCCCACCGACTCGACGACATCGAGCAGGTCCAGGTCGTTGGGCCCGATGTATCCGGGAATTTCGAGTTCTTTGCGCAGAAACTGACGCCAGCGCTTCCAGTAGGACGCCCCCGGCTCTTCAAACAGGAGGATCGGCAGCGGGGCGTTCTTGCCGGTCTGCACCAGGGTCATGGTTTCCATGGCTTCATCCATGGTGCCGAAGCCGCCGGGAAACAGCACCACCGCGTCGGTTTCCTTGAGAAACGCCACCTTGCGGTTGAAAAAGTACTTGTAGTTGATGGTGCGCGGCCCCCCGTCGATGACCGGATTGGGCCGCTGTTCAAAGGGGAGGCGAATGTTGACCCCGAACGAGGCTTCGGGTCCGGCGCCTTCGTTGACCGCCTGCATGACGCCGGGACCTCCCCCGGTGATGACCATGTATCCTTTTTCGGCCAGCGCCCGGCCCAGTCTTTTGGCAGAGAGGTACACCGGACGGTCCGGCGTGATCCGCGCCGATCCAAAGACCGTCACCTTGCGGATCGAGCGATAGGGGCTGAAGATCTTTCCGGTAAAGCGCATTTCTTTCAAGGTCGTGTTCATCAACTTGAGATCGGCCGGATCATCGGATTCCTGGCCTGCCTTGAGCGCTGCGATGATCATTTCCCGGACGATTTGCGCACGATGCACGCCGACCTCTTCGATCAACTCATCGATCTTGTCGTCGATCGGCCCGTTTACACGGGGAAAATGCAGTTCAATCGGCTTTGACGTTGGCTTTTTCAATTCACCCCGGTTTCTTTTTTAGGATTTTTCAGATGAGTTCGAGCCGGAAGGGCGAGATCGACCGCTAGGGTTCGACGTAGCGCTCGATGCGCTCGGAAAGGCGTCTTTTCGATTGAACGCCCAGAAGGGAATCGACCACTTCGCGGTTCCGGATCAAGACGGTAAAAGGAATCCCCCTGACCCGGTAACGCTGGGAAAGGGTTCGCTGGGCATCGATGTCGATCCGGTAAAACTGAACCCGGTTCCGATACTTTTCGGACAGCGCTTCGAGAATCGGCGCCATTTCACGGCAGGGGGCGCACCATTGCGCATAAAATTCAGCCACCAGAAGGGCGCTTTCCGACCCCGACAGGATGTTCTCCCACTGTTCGAGAGATTCCACGGACGGAATGCTGGAGGCAGAGGCGTCTTGGGAGGATCGTCCCGTCTCCGCGTCCGTGCAGGCCCAGAGGGCAAGAAAAAGCCCTGCGGCGGCAATTTGAAGGATTCCGATTCGTGATGTTGGATTCATCTCTTTTTGCCGGAAACGTTGCCCGGAGCACAAAATTTTTATCCAATCGCGGCAGTGATTTTATGAATACTGTTGAAAATTAAATCATTTGCGTGATATATTCAAGCAATTGTATTGACCCAATCGCGCCGTTCCGGCACTTTACAGGAATCGGACCGGCAGCTTGGTACTTTCAGGCGCAATGATGCCTTCGAGCGCTTAGGGAGATTGGCATATGTCGAGATTTACGATCTTCAGCCTGATCGTGATCGTTGCCGGACTGCTGCTGCTTGGCTTTCAATCGCTGCAGGCCCTCATGCAGGTCGAGATCACCTGGCAGGAGATTACCCTCGAGGGGCTGATGAAGCCTGAACAGGTTCAATGGTTTGAATCGCTTTCCTGGGCGGTTTTGCGGAAGGCGGCCACCTATATCCTGGCGGCGCCGCTCTATGCGTTGCTTCTGGTTTCCGGCGTCGTGCTGCTGATCGCGAGCGGAATTTTCGGAAAGGCCCGCTGACCGCCAAGGCGGCCTGATGCCGCAGGCAAAGAAAGGGTGCGGCCCCATGAACGAGCACGAATCAGAACCTCAAAAGGCGGATCGTCGCACCGAACTCAGGGAGACGCCCGAACCGTTTTACAGCGTCGAACTGGCCATCGAAGGCTCCTGTGCCCGATATCAGTTCAAGCTCCGGAACATCTCCGCCAAAGGGTTGTGCATCGTGGTGCGCGAGGATTCGGCCGTACTTGAAAAGCTCGATGTCGGCGATGTCTTCCACGTGAAGCTCTACCAGGATTCGGATCCGCAAACAGTCAAGAACGCATCGGCTCAAATCCGTCATATTACGGAACAAAACGAGGGCCGTTACCAAGGACACTACCTCGTGGGGCTCGTCTTCGACGCATCGTTGGAGCAGGAAGGCGGGCCTTCCTGCGGGCTCCTTTGAAGTTCATCGTCTTGAAATGAAAGCGACCGGGTCCTGCGTCGCTGGCGCCGATATTTCGGTCTTCGGAAACGAGGCCTGTGAAGAGTAAACCGTTTAAAAATTTCCGCCGGTCTGCTGCAGCGATTTTCCTCGCTTTTTGCGCGATTTACCTGTTTTCCTGCGGCGAACAGTCCGATCCCCAGGCTCCCGAGCCGCCTTCGGGCAAAAGCGAAGGGTTTACCTTCTTCGAACTGACTGCCGAAAGCCGTCTGACATCGGAGCTGCGCAAAGATTTGGAAAAAAAACTCGGCTCCGACGCCATCACCCGAAAAAGCCCGTTGAACCTGGAGATCGCCCCCAAAACGTTCGTCCAGGAACATTTCCCGCAGATTCATGCCCTCAACCAGCGGCTGAACTACTCGCCCCGGGAGCGGATCGAGCACAATGTCACCAAACTCATGTACCGCTATCCGGGTAAAAAGCAGGTTCCGTTTTCCTTCGTGGAGCTGATTTTTTCCAACTACACCGGAAAACCCCTGGCGTTTCACACTTCCGCAAAGCAAGAGGGCGCCATCGTTATCCAAACCCTCGAAGAAAAGTACGGTGAACCGAGGGTTGCCCAATGGGACGAGGGGCGGCAAAGGGCGCTTTACTGGCGCAAGGAAGGGGAGCTGATGGTCGTCTATGCCCTGCGGGACCGGTTCGGAAACCCCGAATACCAGGTGCAGCTCCTGTTTTTTGAGGCGATCGAAGAACTCCTGCGCACCGAAGAAAAAGAGCGCGAAGCCCGGGAGCGGGAAAAGAAAGAAGCGGTCAGAGACGCTTTTTGACCGATGTCCGAGGTCCGATGTCAGAGGTCAGAAAGACAAAAAGACAGCTAACCGTCAGGGCCGACATCTGACATCCGACATCTGATATCTGGCAGTTTCTGACACCCGACATCCGACCTCTGGAACAACGGCAGCTCAGCAGCTCTATCTGCGCAAAACCGCCTACAAAATGCCCTTATCCTTGAGGTGCTCCATGGCCCGCCGGCCGATGTCGGTCACCTGCTGCAGGGCGCCGGTCAGGTGAAAGGGCGCCTCGTCGGTCACCCCCGACCGGATCATCACCTGGGCGTTTTCCAGGTGCCGGACGACCTGGCGCCAATACCGGTCTTTGCCCAGGCGGTTTGCCAGGATGGCTTCCGCCGAAATCATGCCGACCAGGCCGGCGACGACCTTTTCCGCCCCTCTTCGCTCCACCGGCGACATACCGGCAAACCCCTCCACCGATTGGCTTGCCCAGATCAGGCCGGCCTTGACCTTTTCGGCCTGGGTCAGGGATATGATCGCTTCCTGATCGGTCATGGCTTGCCCGAAACACCACCACGCCGGATGTCCGATCCGAGGCGGCGGGCGGTCAACATCAATGATGTGATGGTCTTGGCGTCCTGGATGCGGCCCTCGTCGATCATGGCCAGGGCGTTTTTCAGGGAGACGGCTTCGACCCGGATCAACTCGTCCCGGTCCAGTTGCTGTCTATCCGGCGCCAAACCGGTGGCCAGGAAAAGGTGGATCCGCTCGTCCGAATATCCCGGCACCGGGGTGATCTCTCCCAGCTTTTCAAATTTGCGGCCGGAAAAGCCGGTTTCTTCGATCAGCTCCCGGCGCGCGCATCGTTCCGGCGTTTCTCCATCGTCGACGGTTCCGGCCGGCACCTCCCAGATGTAGCCGCCGAGGGCATGACGGTACTGATGCAAAAGCAGGATTGTTTCCGGATCGGGCATGGCCACGATGGCTGCCGCTCCGGGATGCCGAATCACCTCTAAATCGATGGTCTCGTCGTTTTCCAGGGTAATCCGTTCCACGGTGAAATCAAACACCCGGCCCCGGTGTAGGACCTTCTTTTCATGTATTTTGGCAGTCAACAGCGCACCCGATTCCTTATGTGAAACTTCACCCTGCAGCAGCCTCTGCAGTTGTTAGAGGTTGGACCGT
>CBFCZJ010000331.1:0-4453 GCA_965602445.1 uncultured Desulfobacterales bacterium
CTTTTGCGCGAAGCGCAGCCACTTTTTAAAAATTGCGGTCGCAATTTTTAAAAAGCAAGGAAGAAGATCTTCTCGAAGGCCCGGCCGCCGATGCCATTGTGTCTGCCGCCGAGGCGCACCGTGCAGACCTGATCGTCATGGGCACCCGGGGAATGGGGGCTGTCACCGGCGTCATGTTCGGCAGCGTCAGCACCAAGGTGACCCACCACGCCCCCTGTTCGGTGATGGTGGTCCGGTAAAAGGAGACGCGCAATGAAAACCGTCCCATGCCATGACTTCGTGGTGGTCGGCTCCGGGTTCGGCGGCAGCATCTCGGCCATGCGCCTGGCCCAGAAGGGCTATCGGGTCCTGGTCCTGGAGCGGGGCCGGCGGTTTGCCGAGCAGGACCTGCCGAAAACCGACTGGGATCTGAAAAACCACCAGTGGTTGCCGGCCCTGCGCTGTTTCGGCATCTGGGAGAACACCCTGCTCAACGGGATCATGATCCTGCATGGATGCGGCGTCGGCGGCGGAAGCCTCGTCTACGCCAACGTCTTGATGGAGCCGGACGACAAATTGTTCGCCGCACCAGCCTGGAAGCATCTGGCAGACTGGAAGACGGTGCTCCAGCCTTATTACGCCGAAGCCAGACGGATGCTGGGCGTCACCACGGCTCCCCGGCAGTGGCCCGCCGACGAACTGCTTCGACATACGGCACGGCAGCTGAAACAAGGGCACACCTTCCGCCCCACGAAGGTCGGCGTGTTTTTCAACGAGGAAAACCCCGGCGAGCCGGTCCCCGATCCCTATTTCAAAGGCGAGGGCCCGGTGCGGAAGGGCTGCATTCACTGCGGGGCTTGCATGGTCGGCTGCCGGGAAAACGCCAAGAATACCCTCGACAAAAATTATCTATACTTTGCCGAAAGGTGGGGCGCCAAGATCCGGCCCGAAGCAACGGTCAATGACATTATCCCCCTGCGGCAGGGGCAGGCCGACGGGGCCCGCTACGAGGTTTGTTTCTTCCGGTCTACCGCACCGCGGGCCGGAAAGGCAGAAACGGTCCGCGCCCGCCATGTAGTGGTGTCGGCCGGCGCGGTTGGAACCCTCAAGCTGTTGTTCCGGCTCAAGGAGGTCAACGGATCGCTTCCGTTGATCTCCGACCGGCTGGGCCGCACCGTCCGCACCAACAGCGAATCGCTGACCGGAATTTCGATCCGCCGCGACCGCAGCGACTTCTCCCAGGGGATTGCCATCGGGTCGATCTTTCAGGCGGACGCGGCCACCCAGATGGAGGCCGTGCGCTTCCCGGACGGGTCCGGCGCCACGCTCAAGATGCTCACCGCGCCGATGATCGAACCGGGCGGAGGCAAGGCCGTGCGGATCGCCAAGGCTCTCGGCCGCATGCTCGCTCACCCGCTGGATCTGCTCTACACCAAATGGTTTCCGGGCATCGCCCGCCGAACCGTGATTCTGCTCACCATGCAGACCGTCGACAACTTGATGCGGGTGCGGCTGGGCCGCAGCATCTTCACCTTATTTCGAAAGGGGCTGGTCTGCGAGCCGGATAAAGGAGATGCCGTTCCGGTCAACCTGGCGATCGCTCACCGGGCCACCCGGATCATGGCCGAAAAGACCGGCGGCATCGCCCAGGCCATGATCAATGAAAGCCTGCTCGAAATCCCCGGCACCGCCCATTTCATGGGGGGCGTTCCCTTCGGCCGAAGCGCCGAAGACGGGGTGGTCGGCCTCAACTGCGAGGTGCACAACTATCCGGGCCTTTTCGTGGTCGACGGCTCGATCATGCCCGCCAACCCGGGCGTCAACCCCACCCTGACCATTGCGGCGTTGGCAGAATATGCGATGGAACAGATTCCACCCGCCACTTCCTGATGCTCTTTCACGCCATAGGCATACCGGAAAGGGCGGGGGGTGGTTTGTTTGTGGTCTGTGGTTTGTGGACTCTGGATCCTTGAGTTCACCTCGCAACTGGGCCGTTATCCGCCCACTGCCATCTTCTCCAGTACTTTTTCCATAACGCGGTTGATCCCGGCAAACCGCCCCGGATCGTTGAGCATCTGCTCCGGCCGCTGGATGAACGCGCCTTCGGCCAATTCCTCTCCGCAGTGCTCGATCAAGGCGGCGGCGCCTTCTTCCGTGGTCTCCAGGTGAAACTGCAGCCCCAGCACCTGCCTGCCCCGGCAAAAGGCCTGGTGGTCGCAGGCCGCGCTTTGCCCCAAAAGCGTCGCTCCTTCAGGAATTTCGAACCGGTCGCCGTGCCAGTGAAAGACGGTCAGGGTTTCGGGAAGCATTTGCCAGCCTTCGGCGGCGCAGGCGACCGCATCGAACCGAACCGGAAACCATCCGATTTCCGGCCCGGGGTTCGGTGCCACCTTCGCGCCCAGGACCTCTGCCACGAGCTGGGCGCCCAGGCAAATCCCAAGCACCCTTTTTCCCGCGGCCAGGCAATCTTGGATGAAACGCTTTTCCGGCACAAGCCAAGGAAAAAGTGCTTCGTCGGCCACGCTCATGGGGCCGCCCATGACGATGAGCCAGTCAAGGTCGGCCACCTGCGGCAGCGATTCGGCATTCCACAGCCGGGTGCCGGTCAACCGATGACCCTTCTTGCGGACCCAGGATTCGATGCTGCCCAAGCCTTCGAAGGGGACATGCTGGAGCCAATGGATTCTTAAAGCGTCCATAGTGGAATTTTTCACTCCGCTGGGAAGCTGGGAAGCCAGGAGGCTGGGAGGCGACTTCTCCCGCCGTTGGCCGCCGGAGCGATGAGTTTGATCAGGGTGGAACTTCCCCCGACGCCTCTGCCGATGTCAACGAACAATTTCACCACGGGACGATATTTTTTTTGCGATCGTTGTGAGCGCCTTTGGCAAACCACGCGCCAGACGCCAAACAAACGGGCGGGGGGCGACCAAAGGACGCCCCGCCTCCCCTTTATCTTACTTTATTTTTCGCGGAACGCGAAACTTGTCCTAAATTCGCGCAGCGATTTTAGGACTGTTCCACCGCCTCTCCGGCGGCAAGTTTCACTCTGCCGGCCTTTGGGCCGGCGAATCCGCCTCCCGTGCTTTCGTAGGCCAGCACGGAAAAGTCCGGATAGGCGGTGCCGCCGTGCTCGGAAAAGTCAAGGCCTTCCATTTCTTCTTCCGGAGAGACCCGCAGCCCCACGGTCATGTCGATGAGTTTGAACATGACAAAAGCGGCCGGAAACACCCAGAGAAAACAGGCCCCGATGCCCAGCAGCTGAACGCCGATGATCTTTATCGAGGTGCCGCCCATGTTGAAGATGCCTGCCGCCAGGGTTCCCCAGGCACCGCAGACGCCGTGCACCGAGATGGCGCCCACCGGATCGTCGACCCGGATCCTGTCGAAGAAAAGAACCGAGAGCACCACGATCACTCCGGCGGCAGCGCCGATGAGAATGGCGCTTGACGGGGAGACGGTGGCACACGGGCTGGTGATGGCCACCAGGCCGGCCAAACCGCCGTTGAGGGTCATGCCCACCTCGGGCTTTCCGAACTTGATCCAGGAGGTGCCCATGGCCATGATGGCCCCGGCGGCCGCGGCCAGGTTCGTGTTGACGAAAATCATGGCAATATCGGTGCTGGCGGCGGTGGTCGACCCCGGGTTGAAGCCGAACCATCCCAGCCAGAGGATAAACACCCCCAGGGCGGCCAGGGGCATGTTGTGCCCCAGGATCGGACGAACCGTTCCATCCTTGCCGTACTTGCCCAGCCGGGGACCCAACACAATGGCCCCGGCCAGCGCCGCCCAGCCGCCCACCGAGTGGACCACGGTGGAGCCGGCAAAATCGATAAATCCCAGGCCTTCCAGCCAGCCGCCGCCGTGATACAAACTGCCCCAGGCCCAGCTGCCGAAAATCGGATAAATTACGGCGGACAGCACCGCACTGTAGATCAAGTACCCGACAAACTTGGTCCTTTCGGCCATGGCCCCGGAGACGATCGTCGCCGCCGTCGCCGCAAAGACCGCCTGGAACATCCAAAACGCCAGCACCCAGGGATCGCCGTCCGGGGAAAAGTCGCTCAGAAAAAACCCTGAAGTACCGAACCAGCCGGTGGACGAGGCGCCGAACATCAAACCGAAACCGACGGCCCAAAAGGCGATCGACCCCATGGAAAAGTCCATGAGATTTTTCATCATGATGTTGATGGCATTCTTGGCCCGGGTAAATCCGGATTCGACCATGGCAAACCCGGCCTGCATGAAAAAGACCAGGGCGGCGGCGATCAATGTCCAGAGGTAGTCTGCGTTGGTCTGCACCATATCGATGGCGGCCTTGTTCGATTCGATGGTGGGGGCCGGATCAGCGGCCCAGGATAGGGATGCAGCACCTGCAAGAACGGTCAGGGTCAGTAAGAACTGTTTCATGGATCTTTTCCTCCTTGATTGGGCTTTATGCCCTCCACGCTGCAGTGAAAAGCGAGTAGGGATGTAA
>CBFCZJ010000332.1:0-4438 GCA_965602445.1 uncultured Desulfobacterales bacterium
CAGGAAGAACCGCTTGGGTTCCTCTTCCTGCGCCTCTGGCCCGGTTGCAAATGCCTCCTGGAGTCGGTTCAGATCGATCTTCTCGGCCGAAAGGTCCATGTCGAGATCGAAGGCGTCTTTTTGGGGGGTCACCGTGCCACTGAGGCGATACGTACTGTCGTCGACGGTAAAATCGAGCCTTTGCACATCGAGCTTTTGCCCCTCTCCGAACACCGAGGCCCGCAGGATGTGCGTCTTCAGCCCTTTCAATGGAGGAATGGACAGGTCTTCGATCTCCAGGCGGCCTTCGGTGGTGCCCCGGGAGGGGGCGTCGAGGTCGACTCTCCCCCTGAAGCCGCCCATGATATGGCCGTGTAAGAACCGGTTGTCCTTGACCAGTTGATCCACCGTCTCGGAAAACAGCCGACCGTTGAAGGAAAACGCCGCCTCCGCCGCCGTCTGTCGAAAAGAGGCTTCTGCTTTGGATTTTTCATCCTCGATGGTCAGCCGCTTCAGGTCGAAATGGGCCGGCCCGATGGAAGCGATGGTCGAAACCCGCATGCCGTGGTTTAAGAGCAGGTCCCCTGAAAGGTCATAAAATCCGCCGCGTCGCCAGTGAAATTTGGCATCGGCAATGCGGTGCACCCGCAAAGCGAGTTCTTCGGGGGCCTTGAAGCGGGCAAGCAGCCAGCGATCCGCGTCCGTCCCGATCTGCCCTTCCACGGAAAAGCGGGCTTCGGTGGGAGCTGCCGGTGTTCCGGTCAACATCCCGCTCCCGGACAGCGCGGCATCGAGAAATCCGAGTTCGACGGCATCGGCTCGGAAGGTCTCGGGGCCGGCCTGAAACGAAAGCTGGGAAACGGCAACCGGTGCCGGAAGGCGGGCGCTTTGGATGCTGACCGAAGTCAGATCCCCCCGGGCGTCGAACCGCCACCGCGCAGGAGATTGCAGGGGGCCGCTGAGACGCAGGGTCGACAGGCGAATGTCGCCACCGGAAAGAGAAAGATCGGAAAAGCGGCCGGAGAACACCGGCATCTTGGGCAGCCAGGTCATCACCGGATCGATCTGGACATCGACGGCGGCCGCCGACAACTCGATCATCGGCTCGTCTTCCCATTGCAGGTGGCCGGAAATTCCTGTAAACGCCGCCCCGCCGGTGCTCAGATCGAGATTCTCTGCTGAAATCGATGTTCCGTGGTAGGAAAAATTTCTTCCGGAGAGTTCAACCGTCTTGGGCAGGAAGGTAAGCGATGCCACCGCGGAGAGTTGATCTACCTCGACCCGGGGCCGCAGTTCATCCAGGGAGTCGCCGAGGATGAGCCGGCCTTGGGCGCGCCCTTTCAGGGAACGGATCGCTTCGGTTCCTCTGGAAAACGACGGATTGTCGATGAGGCGAGCCAAGGTTGCCGGAAGATCCGCCAGCCCTGCATCGACCCGGATATCGAGCCCAAACCGGTTCGATCCGTCGAAAAGCGAAAGCGTCAGGTTTCCGCCGGTTCCGGAAACGTCTTGATGCACGGCCTCCAACGCTTCAGCTTTGAGCAACCCGTTTTCGATACGAGCCTTGCCCGCCACCGATATCAGGTCCAGGTCGATGCCGGGGATATGCACGGCGCCGTCGCTGATCTGCCCCTCCAGTCTGAAATCATCCGGGCCAAAGGACCGCTCCGGCCCGGGAATCCGGGTCTGGAGCATGAGGTTTTCCACCTTTCCCGCCCGGAGCACATCGAACACGACATCGAGGTTCGCCCTGCGGCCGGCAAAGAAAAGAACCGGCGCTTTCACTTCGGCAACATCGACGGACGTGCCCCGAACCTCGATATCCTGCAGGGCGATGTCCGCCCCGGCCTTCCGATCGAGGCCGAGATGCACCGACAGACCGAGGCCCGGCCTTGTTCCCTCCCACCGATCGATAGCGAACAAAATCCGATCCTTTTTCGCCTGAAGGCTTCCGGCAAACGAGGCGGCGGAGACAGAGACCCGCTCCGTGTTCTGCCGGAAAACAGCCCCGGGCAGATCACCGGAAAAAGAAATGCGCGGCAGCCCGTCTTTTTCAGCGAGAATCTCGAGGTCCAGATTCACCCGGGCTGCTTCAAGCTTCGGTCCTGACTCGGGCAACAGGCGGTTGACGATCCGCTCCGGCCGGAGTTGAGACACGGTGATTTCGGCCCTTCCCGGCGGGCGTTGTTCGTCAAGGGCCCACCGCACCCGCAGGCTGTCCCAAAGATCCGACCGGCAGCTCAAATCGAGGCGGGGTGGATCCGTGGAAAGTTTCGCCTCGATCTGCTCGACGCGAAGCGACGCTCCGTCGGCCAGGTTCACGGCCAGGGTACCGGAGTTCACGACGGCGGCAAGATCCGGAAACTGTCGCCTGATCTGCTCCAGGACCGCACCGGCTGCCGCCGCCGCAGCTTCCGGGGAAAACACCGGCTTGGCGACTTTTTTTCCGGCCGCCGACGAAGGGGCCTGGCGCCACTCCACGGTCGGCGTCGTCAGCCGCAGCCGCGCGATATCGACGCTTCCCTTGAGCAGGGGCAGAATGTACGGATAGACAACGGCCTCCTCGGCACGGGCAGATACGGATTCTCCCCTGACAAAGCGCGGGGCGGAGATCGTCAGCCGCGGCAGGGGAAGGAGGTGCAGTTGGACGCCCTCCAAGGTGAATTCGCCGCCGGTCCGGGCCGACACCTCGCGCTGGATCTTGGCGCGGGCCGCCTGGGTGTCAAGAAGGCGCGGGGCCGCCATCAGGGCAAGGACTACGACCAGGACGAGAATGAGCGCGGCGACGACCGCTGCCCGCTTCGTTCGTTTGCGAACGGTCATGACGGGAGTTTCCACCGGTTGGAAGACGTTTTATCGAAAGCTTCTGAAGTTTTGAAATCGCTTCTAGTGCCTGAAGCTTCGCTGGCCGGTAAACACCATGGTGGCGCCGGCTTCGTTGCAGGCCTCGATGGCCTGATAATCGTTGGTCGACCCTCCGGGCTGCACCACCGCGGTCACCCCCTGCCGCAGTCCGACATCGACCCCGTCGCGAAAGGGGAAAAACGCGTCGCTGACCATGGCCGCGCCGATCAGGCCGCCCTTTTCCCGGGCCACCCGCTCGTCGATGGCGCCCTTTTTTTCGGCGTCGAAAAGCTCGTTGTAGGCGATGCCGTACTCCTGGAAGCAATACCGGTCGGCCAGCTTCCGAAAGGCCTTGTCCCGGGCGATTTCGGCAACACCGACCCGGTCCTGCTCGCCGGTGCCGATGCCCACGGTCACATTGTCTTTGACGTAGATCACCGAGTTGGAGGTAATCCCGGACTCGACGAGCCAGCCGAAGAGCAGGTCGTCGATCTCATTTTCGGTGGGCTTGCGCTCGATCCGGTACGCGCTGCCCTGGTATTCGCACTCGGCCGGCTTCAGGTCCTTTGCCGACCGGGTCTCCGGGACAAAGGACCACTGGGCGATGACCCCTCCGTCGATGAGGCTCTTGAACTCGACGCAGCGCTGGCCCACGAATGTCTGGAGGCGCTCGATGTTGGCGATGCGCACCACCCGGAGGTTTTTCTTTTTCGCAAAAATATCCATCACCCCGTCCTGAAATTCCGGGGCCACCACCACCTCCGAATACTGGCGGCAGATCGCTTCTGCAGTGGCCTTGTCCACGGTCCGGTTTAAGGCGATGCATCCGCCGAAGGCCGCGACCCGGTCGGCCATGTTCGCCTGTTCATAGGCCGATTCGAGCGTATCGGCCCGGGCCACGCCGCAGGGGTTGTTGTGCTTTACGATCACCACCGTCGGCCGATCGGTAAAGTAGCGCAGAATGTTCAGGGCGTTGTCGGCGTCGGTGAGGTTGGTCTTCCCCGGGTGCTTTCCGGACTGCAGCAGTTCGATGTCGGAGGCCAGATAGCGGCCCGGCTGAATCGACTCGGCACCGCCCAGCACCAGGTTGCCGTTGACCAGTTTGTAGAGGGCGGCCTCCTGGCCGGGATTTTCTCCGTAACGCAGACCCTTGTAGACCCCTTCGATCTCCCATAGCACCTTTTCATAAAACAGGGTCTGCCTGCGGTCGCCCTCGATGAAGCTGATCTCCATGTTTCCGGGAAAATGTTCCTCCACGATCGTCCGGTACATTTTTTTCAGGTCTTCGGCCATGACGGTGCCTCCTAAAATTCAGGTGTTGTGTTCTGTGCGCAGTGGTTTCAAGAACCCTGCCAAATGATAACGCTGGGATGCCAGGAGGCTGGGACGCTGGGATGCAGACAACAGAAAATCGAGCACGAGAGCCCACGACAGAGAGCAGTTTCTGTCCCCTGTCTTCCCTTGTTTGCTGACATCTGACCTCCGACATCGGACATCTGTTTTTTAGCTTCCCAGCCTCCCGGCTTCCCAGCTTCCCAGCAGCGCGAAGCGCCGGTCATTTTTCAAACGTATAGCAGCTTCTCATCTCCTGCTCGGATTTATTCTGCAGGAATTC
>CBFCZJ010000333.1:0-4394 GCA_965602445.1 uncultured Desulfobacterales bacterium
ATGTTTCCCCAGCGGGCGGCCAGGCTCTATGAACTGTTCAGGGGAACCCCGTCTTTGGAGGCCCTTGCCGAAGGGGATCGAAAGATGCTCGAGCGGGACTATTTCCGATGCTCCCTGGATGAGGTGTGGGAGGAGACCTGCCGTTTTTTCCAACAGCGCGACCCGAACCAGATCCGAAAGGGAGAGGCCGACCCCCGGCACCGGATGGCTCTGATCTTTCGATCCTACCTGGGACGCTCCTCGGGCTGGGCAAACACCGGCGATCCGACCCGCCAGATCGACTACCAGATCTGGTGCGGTCCGGCCATCGGCGCCTTCAACCGCTGGTGTGCAGGCACGTTTCTGGAAAAGCCGGAAAACAGGACGGTGGTGACCGTGGCCATGAATCTTCTGACCGGGGCATGCGTAGCCACGCGCGCCGCAACGCTTCGCAGCCAGGGCGCGCCGATTCCGTCCGGTGCCGGTCGGTTTCGACCCCTCCCGCTGGAGCGCTTGATGGAGCGCATTTACGGGACCAGCCTGGCCAATTGAGAACTCCACGGCAAAGACGCGGAGAATAAGACCGACATCGTTTTCTCTCCGTTCTCTGAGCCTCGTATATTGATTTTTTACAACGGAAGTCGAAATGAAAGCAAAAAACGATGCATCCTGCACGCCGGTGGCAATTATCGGTATCGGTGCCATGTTCCCCCGCTCCCCCGATCTGAAAGGGTATTGGCGGCTGCTGTTTCGAGCCGAAGACGCCGTGACCGAGGTCCCCGAATCCCACTGGTCGGCCAAGGACTATTTCGACCCGGATCCGAAAAGGCAGGATCATGTATACTGCAGCCGGGGCGGGTTTCTCTCCGCCGTTGCCTTCGACCCTACCGAATTCGGCCTGCCTCCGGCCATCCTGGAGGCCACGGACACCTCCCAGCTTTTGGGCCTGATCACCGCCAAAATGGCCCTTCAGGACGCAGGCTACGGAGACGGGAAAGTCTTCGACCGCAATCGGACCAGCGTCATTTTGGGCGTCACCGGCACCCAGGAGCTGGTCGTCCCCCTGGGCGCGCGCCTGGGCCACCCGATATGGCGCCGGGCACTGGAAGAAGCCGGGGTGTCGGCCGAAAAAACCGACGCAGTCATGGAAAAAATCGCCGACAGCTACGTGGCCTGGCAGGAAAACTCTTTTCCGGGCCTCCTGGGAAACGTGGTCGCCGGAAGGATCAGCAACCGCCTTGATCTCGGCGGCACCAACTGCGTTGTCGACGCCGCCTGCGCCAGCTCCATGAGCGCCCTTCACCTGGCGTTGATGGAGCTTGCCGCCGGGCGAAGCGACATGGCGCTCTCCGGCGGCGTCGACACTTTGAACGACATCTTCATGCACATGTGCTTTTCCAGGACCGGCGTGCTTTCCAAATCCGGGGATGCCAAGCCGTTTTCCGCCGGTGCAGACGGCACGGTTCTCGGAGAAGGAATCGGCATCATCGTTCTCAAGCGGCTTGCAGACGCCCGAAGGGACGGCGACCGAATCTATGCCGTGATCCGGGCCATGGGCACCGCCAGCGACGGCCGATCCCAGAGCATCTACGCCCCCCGGGTCGAGGGCCAGATGCTTGCCCTGAAACGGGCCTACGAAAATGCCGGGGTCGATCCGCGAACCGTCGCCATGGTAGAAGCCCATGGCACCGGTACCCGGGTCGGTGACGCCGTCGAAATTACCGCCCTGAAAAAGGCCCTCGACCCCGATGCAGGCGGAGTTGCCTGCGCCGTCGGCTCGGTCAAGTCGATGATCGGCCATACCAAGGCCGCTGCCGGAACCGCCGGGCTGATCAAGGCCGCCCTGGCCCTGCATCACAAAGTACTGCTCCCGACCCTGAAGGCCGATCCGGTCGATCCGAACCTGGACATCGAAAACAGCCGCTTTTACCTGCCCGGCCAGGCGCGTCCCTGGCTCGAGACGGGGGGGCATCCCCGCAGGGCCGGGGTGAGCGCCTTCGGTTTCGGAGGGAGTAATTTTCACGCGGTGCTCGAAGAGGCAGGCCCTGAAAAGACCGAACCGGCCTGGGACGGCACCTGCGAAATCCTGGCTTTCAGCGGGGACGATCCCGCCGAGGTGGCGCAACACGTCTCAGCCTTCTGCCGTCGGTTTGAAGAAAACCCCCCTGCCGAATCGGCGCTCCGCCGCGCAGCGGCCGAAACCCGGCGTCGATTTTCCGGTGCCGCCTCCTGGCGTTTGCTGGCGGTCGTCGAGCCGGGAAAGGATCCGGGAGTCCGGCTGGAAGAACTCCACTGCGCAGCCGTCCGTTTGGCCGAGGATCCGGATTCCTTGAATTCATCGACAGCAGGCATCTTTGTCGGCACGACAGCGGCGCCCCCGGGCGACCTGGCTGTTTTGTTCCCGGGTCAAGGGAGCCAATACCCCGATATGGGGCTGGACCTGGTCTGCATGTTTCCCGAGGCGTTCAGGGCCGCGTCCCGGTTTTCAGAACGGGAAACCGCCGAAAAACCGCTCGCATCGCTTCTCTATCCCCGAAGCAAAGACGACCGGGCAGCCGAACGGCTTCGTCCCACCGATATCGCCCAGCCGGCCATCGGCGCGGTGAGCCTGGCGATGTGGCGGGTGCTGGAGCGGTTCGGGGTTTCGGCTGACGCCTTTGCCGGCCACAGCTTCGGAGAGCTGACCGCCCTCTGTGCCGCGGGATGGATGGACGAAGAGCGCTTTGCAGAGCTGGCCTGGACCCGGGGCCGGCTCATGGCGGCGGCCGGCGCTGGAAGCGATCCGGGCACCATGCTCGCGGTGCGGGCCCCGGTCGCCGAGATCGAAGCACTGGTCGAAAAATGGTCTCCGGAGCTGGTGCTTGCCAACCGGAACGCCCCCGAGCAGGGGGTTCTTTCCGGTCCTGAAAAAATCGTGGCCGAGGCCGAAGAAAGCTGCCGCAAACAGGGATGGCGCACGGTGCGTCTGCCGGTGGCCGCCGCGTTTCACAGCACCCTGGTGGCCGAGGCGGCCAGGCCCTTTCTATCAGCCGTAGGCAACGCGCCCCTTTGCCCGGGGCGGATCCCGGTCTACAGCAACACCACCGCCGGCCGTTATCCGCAAGATGCGAAGGCGGCCGGCAGGCTCCTGGGCGAGCAGATCGCCCATCCGGTGGATTTCATCGGGGAAATCCATGCACTTTACGATTCCGGCTGCCGGGTCTTTCTCGAGGTCGGCCCCGGCCGGGTGCTCTCAGGGCTTGCACGCGCCAACCTTTCGGGAAAACCGGCATCGGTGCTCACCATGGACGCTTCATCCGGAAAGCCCGGAGACGGTGTCGTCGACCTGGCCCGCACCCTGTGCCGACTTTGCGCCCTCGGCTTCTTCGTGGACCTGACGGGATGGGAATCGAAGCCGCGGGAAGCCCGGTCCCCGAAAATGGAAATTCCGATCAGCGGCGCCAATCTCAAGCCGCGCCCCCGTCCGCAAAAACAGGCGGCTCCTTCGGAACCAACCCCGGCCCAAAACCCGATGCGGCCGTCCCATCAGCCTCCCGCAGCATGTGAAAAGGCTCAATCGGCCCCGGCGCCCCAATCCGGACACGGCCGAAACGATCACCCCCAACAGAAAACGAATCGCCCCATGAACAAAGACAAACCCGTGAAAAACAACCCGCCGGCCGGTCTGCAGGATGCCTTCCGGGTGGTGGAAGAAGGACTTCGCTCGATGCAGGCCCTGCAGGAGCAGACCGCCCGGGCCCATGAAAAGTTTTTAGACATCCAGGCCGAGGCCGCCAGAAACCTTCAACGGCTGATCGAAAACAGCCAGGGAATGACGGAACGGACCTCGACGGTGGAAGCGGTGCAGCCCGCGATGCGTCAGGCCTCCCCCCTTGCGGCCGGAGCCGCAGCCCCGCCCGAAGCCGCGCATACCGAAACGCCGATCGAACCGCGGCCGTCTGCAGCAGCGTTCAACCCTGATTTGCCCGCTGAGCCGGAAGCCTCTGCGCCCCAAGCGTCCGTCAGTACTCCGACTCTCCCTTCAAAGGACCAGGCCCGCATCGAGCAGACCCTGCTGGCGGTGGTCTCGGAGCTGACCGGCTATCCGGCCGAGATGATCGAAGCCGACATGGACATCGAGGCCGATCTGGGCATCGATTCGATCAAGCGGGTGGAGATCCTTTCCACGGTCGAAGAGCGGATGCCCGGCCTGCCCCAGGTCACCCCGGACATGATGGGCACCTTGCGCACCTTAAACCAGATCGCTGAATTTCTGGCCGGCGAAAAGAGCAGCGCCGAGACCTCGGCCCAAAGCGTTTGCTGCCCCCCCGACCCTTGTTTGCAAAAAAGCGCTGCCGCCCCTTTGCGAAAGGAAACGGGGCGCATCGAGCAGACCCTGCTGGCGGTGGTCTCGGAGCTGACCGGCTATCCGGCCG
>CBFCZJ010000334.1:0-4379 GCA_965602445.1 uncultured Desulfobacterales bacterium
AATCTCGGAAACGACGGACTTGATCTGCTCCTCGACCTCGAGCACCTGCGGGTGTTTTTCGGTGTAGTCATAGAGCAGGGCATCCCTTTGCAGCACCAGGTCCCGGAGCCGCACCCCGATTGCCCCCATGGAGGAGACTTCCATCGCAGGAGGGACGACGTTGGAAGCTTTCTTGTTGGTGCCGCCTCGTTCCAGGCTCTGAAAAAAGAATGTAATCTCTGCTTTTTGACGGTTCAACGACTCGTACTCGGCCTCCAGGGCCGTGAGGCGGTCGAGCAAATTTTTTGTCTGGGCATCCAGGGCGATCAGTTCATTGGTTTCCTTGAACAGTCGCAGCTTTTCTTCGGCCTGTTTCAACTCCAGGGAGGTAATTTCGAGCTGCCTTTCGATGAACGCCTTGGTTTCGAAAATCTGGCGGTTTTTTTCCTCGATGTTATACTGGCGAAAGGCTTCGGCAAACGCATTGGCCACCGTCTCGGCCTCTTGGGAGTCTGAAGAGACCACCTTGATGTTGACGATGTTGGTCCCCTCCTCTCTCTCGGCCAACGCCATGGATTTGAGGCGCTGAACTGCCGCCATGGCGGCTTCAGATGTTCGCACCTCTTCGGGACGCATCTTTTTCGAAATCCAGCCAAGCTCCTGGGCGGTTTTGACCAGCACAGGGAAGCTGGTGATCAAAAAGGCCTGGGTGACCATGCTCTCGCCCTGGACCCAGTAGGCGCCGGACAGAAAATCGGCCAGGTTCGACACCTGTTCGATCTTGACCGACGCAGACGCCTCAAAAAGCGGTTTGGGTTCCTTGAGCTTGGCAAAGCCGTAAGAAGAGATGGCCGCAAGCAGCGCCATGAGGATCACGATGCTTTTCCGCTTCCTGAAAATCCGCCAGTAGTCTCTTAAATCGACGTCGTATTGAGCCATAAATTTGTTTGGTGTTTCGTGTTTGGTGTTTCGTGTTCGGCAGGTTTTAACTAAACACAAAAAACCAAACACCAGACACTATTCTTTATCAGTCTTCGTCAAAGGGCGACCCCAGATAATCTTCAGCGCTTCCAAATTCGTTGACCACCTGGGCCGGGTATATGATCAGACGCATGATCGGCTCCAACCGCTTGAAAAGCTGATTCATGCTGCCCCAGCCGCTTCTGGGCACGTAGACCAGATCCCCGTTGGCCAGGGCCACGTTCTGGGAGTAATCCCCTTGTTCGATCAGGGCTTTTAAGTCGGTATCGATCACTTCGGGCCGGGTGATATCGCCGCGAACCACTTTGGTCAGGGCCGGCTTTCCGAAAACGGTGTATCCGCCGGCTTGTGCAATGGCATCGAACACCCGCATTTCCGATCCCTCAAAGGTGTATGCCCCCGGCTTTTCCACTTCGCCGAAGACATAGACCCGGTTCGATTCCGCCGACACCGCTGGGACATACACCACGTCGCCGCTGTCCAGGACGATGTCCTGGGAAATGTCGCCCTGGGTGATCGCTCGGTACAGATTGACGGTGATCGACTGGTTGTCCTTTCTGCGGACCCGCACATCGCGTAAGTTGGCCTCCGGCCGGGGGCCGCCGGCTTCAGAAAGCATCTGCGATACCCGCGCCTTGCCCTTCAAGGTATATTGGCCGGGCCCGGTTCCGGACCTTACGCCCACCGCCCCCAGGATAGTGACAAACTTGCTGTTATGCTTTCCGACGATGACGTCGATCCGCGGATGCCGTATGTAATCTTCAAGCTTTCGCGTGAGGATCCTGTCAAGTTCGGAAGGCGTTAGGCCACGGACATACAAGTCTTCAACGTAGCCGAAGGAAATCTTGCCGTCCGGTCTTACCGGGATCTCCACCTTTTCACTTTCCGTCCCTTTCCAGAAAGTAATTTCAAGAAGGTCCCCTGAGTCCAGCCGGTATTCCGGAAACCCGGACCGGGTGGTGAACACATCGTTCTCCTCGAGCGCTTCTTTGGCATCTGCCCCCGGGGCGTGCTGCCTCAGTTCGATGGCGCCGGCTTTGGCGGGGAAAACAAATGCTTTTCCCATCCAGAACTTCACCCCTTCGCCGAAGCTGGACGCAAGCAGATCGTCGATACCGTCTCCGTTCAGGTCTGCAACAGCCAGGTCGTAAAACGTTCCGCGATCCGGATAGGCGCTGGAAAAAGGCACGTATCCTTCTGCTGCCGACACCATCTTGAAGCCCTGAATCCCCCGGCCGTCGAGCGATCCGGCAAAAATCTCCGCTGTGCCGTCCCCATCCTGATCCAAGGCCACAGGCTTCCAGAAGCTTCCTGCCCCCTTTGCCGATACCCTGGCAAAGGATCCGTCTCCTTTTCCTTTGAAGACGGCCACACCGGCGCGGTAAGCACCGGCAAAAAGATCCACGTGGCCGTCACTATCGATGTCGGCGGCGCTAAGCCCGTACCAGCTTCCTTCGGACAGGGTTTGTCCAAAGGACCAGCCGCCGGCGCCGTCTCCGAACCAGATCTTCAAAACACTGTTTTTGCCCCACCCGGCAGCTGCGATGTCCATATGGCCGTCTTCATTGAAATCGGCCACTGTCACGTCGTTGTATTCGCCGACGCTTTCCGGACCCGTCTCCACCGGCCATCCGCCCGCACCATTTCCAAGCCAGACCTGCACGCCTCCTTGAAGCTGTGATGTCCGGTTTGCGGCAACGATGTCCATTTTTCCGTCCGCGTTGATATCGGCAAGCCGCAGTCCCTGGTAGGTCCCGATTTCAGTGGGACCAACGCCCGGCTTCCATCGCTGCCCCTCCTCATTGACGAGAACGGCGACACCGGAAGCTTCTTTCTGAACCGAGTAGATGATGTCCTTCCATCCGTCTCCATTGACATCGGCCGAATCCACGGACTGGACCTCGCCTTTGACCGGTATGTTGAACACCTCATCCAGGCCGGCGGGCCCCCGGCCTTTCCATATCGAAATCATTCCGGGCTGAGCCGCGCCGCCGATCACATCCGGATACCCGTCGTTATCAAGATCGGCCACTGCCAGACCTCGGTAGAGCCCGGAAGTCGGCAGCCCCCGGCTTTCCGGCGTCAGCCGTACCGTCGCCGTCCCGATACCTTCTGCAGGCTTATCCTGTGTCGGAGCACAAGCGCCGACAGCCATGACAAGAAAAAAAATCATGATCCACGGCAACCATCCGGTCGATGTTAGGAATATTTTGGCTTTCATCATCATCTTTATATTGTTTACATTTATGATTCCGGGCGCTTTTCAGCCCGGAATCATCCCAGATCCGCGATTGCTTCGGTGATGATTCTCGAATCGATCATCCCGCTCTTTTTCATCATGCCGATCAGCAAGCACCGGTCGCATAAGTTGTTGATCCTCAGCGGAATCCCTTGGGAATACGAATACAAGGGGAGCATTGCTTTACGGGTGAAAATCCCGCGCTCGGCGCCGGCGCTTTTCAGCCGAAACAAAATGTAGCGGACCGTATCTTTCAGATCCAGCGGTTTCAGATGGTACTTCACCGATATCCGCTCTTTCAGGGGAAGCAGCGTTTCGACCTTCAACAACAGCGGCGTCTGCCCCATGATGATCAAAGTGACCAGAAATTGATGTTCGGACTGCATATTGAGGAGCATCCGCAGCTCCTCTAAGCTTTCCCGCTGCTGGATCAGGTGGGCCTCGTCGACGACCAGAATCGTCCTTATTCCGTGCTGCTGGCCTTCCTGGAGCTTGTCATGGAGCTTGGTCAGCAGAAAAAATTTCGAATCGCTGTCCGTGGGAATCCCGATCTCATGCAGTATCGATCGAAGAAGGTCCAAGGGGGTGAGGGCAGGGTTCTTGATGGTGCTCACCCGATAGCGGTCTTGAGGGAGCGAATCGCTCAGGACGCGGCTGATGGTGGTCTTGCCGGCCCCGACCTCCCCGGTGAGCATGGCTGCGCCCTTTCGGTTTTCGACAGCGTACATCAAACGGCTCAAGGCCTCCTCGTGCTGGGAAGAACGAAAAAACACCTTCTGATCCGGGACATTTTCAAAGGGCGGCTCTTTCAGACTCCAGTATTTCTGGTAGATGGTCAATATCCCTGTCCGGTGTCGCTGTTTGTGGGTTCAGGGTTCAAAATTCCAGATTCAAGGTTCGAGGCTCAAGAGTTGATGCCTTCGTAAAAAGTTCGGATTTCCCTTTTTCCGTCATTCCGGGCTTGACCCGGAATCCAGATTATTCCTGGATCCCGGCTCTCCGCTCCGCTCCGGCCGGGATGACGGGATGAAGAGTTTCATTGGTGATCAAACTGGTCGGACCGCCGGCGGGGCTGTCGGCTGTCCTCTGCCTTCTGTCGTCTGTCCTCTGTTTTATAGCCTATCGCTCCACCACCCGGCTTTCCACCCCCTTGGCGAGCAGCTCGGCCATCTGCTCTTCG
>CBFCZJ010000335.1:0-4379 GCA_965602445.1 uncultured Desulfobacterales bacterium
GGATTCGAGGTCGGGATCGATCCGACCTGGATTATCCTCGCCATTTTAGTGGCCTGGTCGCTTTCCACCGGATATTTTCCGTTTTACTATCGGAATCTGTCCACTGAAGCATACTGGATCATGGGCATCATCGGTGCTGTCGGGCTTTTTTTGTCCATCATTTTCCACGAGTTTTCCCATTCTCTGGTGGCACGGCGCAGCGGCATGCCCATGAAAGGCATCACCCTGTTTATTTTCGGCGGCGTGGCGGAAATGAACGAAGAGCCGCCAGGTGCCAAGGAAGAATTCTGGATGGCGCTGGCAGGGCCGGTTTCCAGCTTCCTCGCTGCCGGGGTTTTCTATGGTCTGGAGGGGCTTGGAAACGCCGTCGGCTGGCCGATTTACATCACGGCCGTGGTGGGATACCTGGCCCTGATCAATTTCATTTTGGCCGTGTTCAATTTGATACCGGCTTATCCTCTGGACGGAGGGCGCATCCTTCGCTCTATCCTCTGGGGCTGGAAGAGAAACATCCGATGGGCCACCCGGATCTCTTCTCAAATCGGGGCGGGCTTCGGTATAGGCCTGATTATCCTCGGTGTGTTCCGGGTGATCGCGGGCTATTTTATCGGCGGCATGTGGATGTTTCTCATCGGCATGTTCATCCGGGGCGCTGCCAGGGCGAGCTACCAGCAGCTTCTGACCCGGCGAGCCCTTGAAGGGGAGTCGGTGAGCCGCTTTATGAACGAGAATCCGATCACGGTACCTCCCACTATCACCCTGGACAAGCTGGTGGAGGATTACATCTACCGCTACCATCACAAACTGTATCCGGTCGTCGAAGGGGACAAACTTGCCGGCTGCATCACCACTCGGCAGGTAAAGGCAATCTCCCGGGAGGAATGGCCGAACACCACCGCCGATCAAATCGCGAAAGACTGCTCGGCGGACAACACCGTTTCACCTGACACCGACGCCGTCGACGCCCTTGCTGCCATGCAAAAAAACAGCTCCAGCCGGATGATGGTGGTCAGCGGCGGCCGCTTGCAAGGTATCATTTCATTAAAAGATCTGCTCGATTTTCTTTCCATGAAAATCGAATTCGAGCAATAAAAACGCTGGTGCAATTTTATTGCTGGGTTTGCGTTCCGCGAACTAGAAAAAAGCACAAATGCCTGCCGTCTCGATGAAAAAAGGAATTTTTCACCGGATCGGTGACCGAACGGGTGATCCGCCGCACAAAATGCCCCGTGCTGGCGGTGACCCGGCCGGAATAAATGATTAAAATAAAGATGGGGCTCAGGAGCATAATCCGTTCTGATCCCCATCGGCCTCCGGCTCAGTCTTACCGGAGTTTTATGGAGAACCGCTTAATGGAATTGTATTCTTCATGGATAATTTCGTAAAAGATCCCCTAAGCGTCATGTCGGAGCATGGATAAGGTCCGGGTTCTTTCAGAAGTTTTTAAAGTAACTGGATTCCCGCCTGCGCGGGAATGACGGACTAAAAGAAAACAGGAATGACGGGCAAGAGGAACAGAAATGGCATCCAAAAAGCATGATATAAGCCCCGAAGAAATCGAGTTCGAAAACCGGGAATGGCGCGAATCCCTGGATTATGTCTTCGAAAGCCAGGGACCGGACCGGGTGGAAGCGCTTTTGGAGCACCTTCAGCGCAGGGCTTTCAACTACGGGGTCAGACCCTGCTATGCCGCCCGCACACCATACGTGAACACCATTCCCGTCGGGGAGCAGGCGGTGTTTCCGGGCAGCCGGGAGATCGAGCGCCGGATCAAAAGCATCGTGCGCTGGAACGCCATGGCAATGGTGGTGAGGGCCAACCGGGAAAAGTCCGGCATCGGCGGCCATATATCGACCTATGCCTCCTGTGCGACCCTGTTTGAAATCGGGTTCAACCATTTTTTCCGTGCCCCGAACGCGGGTCATCCCGGAGACATCGTCTATTTTCAGGGACATGCCGCGCCCGGGGTATACGCCCGGGCCTTTTTGGAGGGGAGGCTCGAAGAAAAGGACCTGGCGCACTTCCGGCAGGAGCTTCAACCGGGCGGTGGTTTGCCCTCCTATCCTCACCCGCATCTCATGCCCGAGTTCTGGCAGCTGCCGACCGTTTCCATGGGCTTGTCTCCCATCATGGCCATATACCAGGCAAGATTCAATCACTACCTGGAAGACCGTGGCATCAAGGAGCCCGACGACCAGAAGGTCTGGGCCTTTCTCGGAGACGGCGAGCTGGACGAACCCGAGTCATTGGGAGCGATCACCCTGGCTTCCCGGGAGCAGCTCGACAACCTCATTTTCGTGGTCAACTGCAACCTCCAGCGGCTCGACGGCCCGGTGCGCGGCAACGGCAAGATCATCCAGGAGCTGGAGGCCGCGTTCAGGGGGGCCGGGTGGAACGTCATCAAGGTCATCTGGGGCGAAGACTGGGACCCGCTTCTGGCAAAGGATGAAGAAGGGCTTTTGGTCCGCCGCATGGAGGAAGTGCCCGACGGACAGTTCCAGCTCTATTCGGTCGCCGGTGGAGACTTCATCCGGAAGGATTTTTTCGGAAAGCATCCCGAACTTGAAGAGATGGTGAGCCACTATACCGACGAGCAGATCTACAAGCTTCGCAGGGGCGGGCACGACCCGCAGAAGGTGTACGCCGCATACCATGCGGCCGTGAACCACGAAGGCTCGCCCACCGTCATCCTGGCCAAGACGATCAAGGGCTACGGCTTAGGGGAAGCCGGGGAAGGGAGAAACGTCACCCACCAGCAAAAGAAACTCAACGAGCAGGAGCTGAGGCAGTTCCGGAGTCGTTTCGGCATTCCGATTTCCGATTCGGATATCAAGGAGACTCCGTTTTACCGGCCGGCCGAAGACAGCGAGGAGATGAAATACTTAAAGGAGCGGAGGAAGGCGCTTGGCGGCCTGGTTCCTTCCCGGAGCGTGTCCGTGCCCGTGTTCCGCCCGCCGGGAAAAGAGCTTTACAAAGAGCTCGAAAAAGACTCGGGCAAGCGCGAGGTGGCCACCACCATGGCGACCGTGCACCTGCTGGGAAAGCTGCTGGCCGACAAGAAAATCGGACCGTACATCGTTCCCATCGTTCCGGACGAGGCCCGTACCTTCGGCATGGAGTCGCTATTCCGCAAAGTGGGCATTTATTCACATGTCGGCCAGAACTACGAGCCGGTCGACAGGGAAAGCCTTCTCTACTACAAAGAGGCCAAAGACGGGCAGATTCTGGAAGAAGGAATCACCGAGGCGGGCGCCATGTCTTCCTTTATCGCCGCCGGAACCGCCTATTCGTCTTTCGGCATCAACATGGTTCCCTTCTTTTTCTTCTACTCGATGTTCGGCTTTCAGCGCATCGGCGACCTGATTTGGGCGGCGCAAGACGCCCAGGCGCGTGGGTTTCTCATCGGGGCGACATCCGGGAGGACCACTCTTGCCGGCGAGGGACTGCAGCACCAGGATGGGCACAGCCACATGCTGGCTTACGGCAGCCCGACGATCCAGGCATACGACCCGGCGTTCGGCTACGAGATTGCGGTCATCGTTCGGGAGGGACTGCGGCGGATGCTGGAAGAAGGCGATCCGGTCATGTACTATCTGACCGTCACCAACGAGTTTTACAAGATGCCGGCCATGCCCGAAAACGTGGAAGAAGGGATTCTCAAGGGAATGTACAAATTTCGTCCCTCGGCAAACTCACGGGCCAAAGTGAAGGCCCATCTCATGGGCAGCGGAGCGATCCTCAACGAAGCCCTTGAAGCTCAAAAAATCCTGGAGGAAGAATATGATGTACCGGCCGATGTCTGGAGTGTGACCAGCTACAAAAACCTTTACTGGGACGGCATCGAGACCGAACGCGATAACATCCGTCACCCGGGAGCAGACCGCCGGCCTTCTTTTGTTGCGCAGCAGTTTGCCGATGAGAAAGGCGTCTATGTGGCCGCATCCGACTACCTGAAGGCGCTTCCGGCTTCCATCGCCAAGTGGGTTCCCGGACCGATGGTCGTGCTCGGCACCGACGGCTTCGGCCGAAGCGATACCCGGAAAGCCCTGCGGGACTTTTTCGAGGTCGATGCCCGGCACATCGCCTTTGCCGCCTTGAGCGAAATGGCCCGGCAAAAACGGGTCAAGGCATCGGTGGTGAAAAAGGCCGTCAAGAAACTGGAGATCGACCCTGAAAAGGCAAATCCGTTGCACCAGTGAAAGGAAGTTATTGAAAAACGTATAGAGCATGGCGCATGGGGAAGAGCACAGAGGACGGATGACAGCCCCGCCGTCCCGTTCTCGAACGGGATTTGATCAATGGTGAAAATTTTGTCGAAGCCTCTGCCTATGTAGGGAACGGCCTCCGTGCCGTTCCGTGCGGCACGACACGGAGGTCGT
>CBFCZJ010000336.1:0-4342 GCA_965602445.1 uncultured Desulfobacterales bacterium
GACAACAGAACCGATTTTCATAAACAGGAGACATCATGCCTGAGGAATCATCAAAAAAATTCGTGAGAAGGGCTTTTGTCAAGACCGCGATCCGCCGGATCTTCTTGCTGATGGCCGTCGCCGGAGTGGTCTACGGAATGGTCGCCATGGTATATGCGACAAAGACGATCTTCAAGGTCAAAAAGAATTATGCGGTGGTGCTGGAAAAGCTCGGCGGCCAGCGCCAGGCCGTCACCCAGGTCGGCTGGCACCTTCGCCTTCCTTTTTTTACCCGCATCGAACAGGAAGTGCCGTTGATGAATCAGACCCTGTTTCTGTCGGGCCACATGGAGCCGATGCGGATCATTTCCAAGGAGAGCGTTGCGCTGTGGACGTCTGCGGTTCTCACGTATCGCATCCGCGACCTGAATCGATGGGCCATTGAAAATCTCCATCCCCAGCAGCTTCTCCAGGGGGACTACGACGGCATCGTGAAAGACATTTTGCAGGCCCAGGAGGTCAACGAACTGGTCAGCAACCGCGAGTCGATCAAGGAGGATATATTCCTGGCCCTCAAATCCCGTCCCATCAACGAGGGAGGCCCCACCCTGGAGGAAAAATACGGTATCGACATCGTCAGCTTCGTTCTGAAGGAAACCCGGTTTGGAGACAAACTCATCGAGGCCAGCGAAGAAAAGAAGCGGCGGCAGTTGATCGCCGAGGCGGAAAACTATGCGGCCGATCAGGAGGCCAGCAGGATCCGGAAACTGTATGCCGCCTATCTCGACGGCATCGAATCCCTTCAAAAAACCGTCGGCCGGAAAGACGGGAGCACCGACAGGGCGCTGCTGGAATTTCTGACCCAACAAAAATGGGCAACGGCCTATGAAAACAACGCCGAAGGACAGCGGACAGTGGTCATCCAGAACACGCAGACGAGTCCGGGGCTGACCCTGCCTGCAGCCGAACCGGCCGCTGCCGAATCCTCCGGCAAGAAAACCGACAACGGCGGCGAAAGATGACGACAAGAAAAACCAAAGAAAAACAGTATGTCAGACTGCCGGAAAAGCGAATCCGGGAAATTCAGGAGCTGGTGGCCTCCTGGCCATACGAGACCAAGGCCTTCATGCGCTCCCGGTTGAACCAGTACCGTCCGCCGTCTGCCTTCCTTCATCGGCTTTATGGCGGCTTTTTTTCCCTCTTTACGGCGGCAAAGGAGCGGCGCTTTACGATCTTGAGGGACCCTCAGGTCGTCAGCGACTGGCAGCGCCGCTTCGAATTGTCCGGGCAGACCAATCCCCAGGAGGCCTGGAACAAGCTCCTGGAAAAGGAGGTGTCGGCAAACGACTATGCCTACATGCTGTCTTTGCTCGACCGGGAACTGGTCGATGTACACGTTCCCCTGGAGCTGCGCAGCCTGTTTGAAAAGGTCTACCGCGTGCATATCCGAAAAGAATATCTTTCGGACGCCGGGGTGCCCAAGGCTCCCCTGATCCTGATCACCGGCCCCAGCGGCGGCGGCAAGACCTCCACTTTGACCGAGACGGTGGAAAAGGTGGTATTCGGAAACGAAGTCTTGCCCGAAATCGATTTCGACCAGAAAAAAGAAGAGCTGCTGGCCGACGAGCCGTTCTGGAAAAGCCTGGATGAAATCGATCCGGACCTGGCCGGTGAAATCGAGCGCAGAAAAAAACTCCGCTTCTACAAAAGCCTGGCCAAGATTCCCGTGATACGCCGGCTGCTCAAGCACCGCATCACCCATACCCTGTCCAAATTGGAGGAAATGGGGGTCATGGTCGACTACGAGATGGTCACCCCCAACGACTACCAGACCGCCCTGGCCGGCGAACCCGGCAACTATTTCAAGAAAGCCATGGGCGACCCCGGCAAAACGAGCATCCGGCACGTGGAAGAGGCCCACAGCGCCTTCGGCCGCGCCGACGGCCGCCAGTCCGGAGTGGAACGCCAGCAGCGGAGCCTGATCGACACCTCCAACATCGTCATCGATGAAATCATCAACGGCCGCAGGGACTGCCTGCTCATCGCCACCACCGATCAGCCCGAGCGTTTTGACACGGCCATCTATCGCAGGTTCGTCGAAAAAGGAAAGGTCGTCGAAATTTCCGAATTCTGGAAGAATCCGGAAAACCTCAAGGCCATCGTACGACTGGAACTGAAGCGAAACGACATCCGCATTGCCGATCCGGCGGAAGATTCCTGCCATGAAAATTTCGCCTGCCTGGTCCCGGAAAGCCTCGACCGGGTCGTGGAGCAGTTGATTTCCATATTCGAGGACCGGACCCTGAAGATCATACCGGCCTATGTGCGGAAATTGATCAGCTCGGTAATCGAAATACAGGGCAATTTTCGGCCGGAATACCTGGAAGATTCCGTGCTGGTTCGCCACGCATTCGAACTGGTCGCCAAGAATTCCTTCGGCGACCTGTACGGCAAATTCGTCGACCGGATGGATCGCCGGGTCAAATGGGAGCAGTATGTCGGCAACGTGAAAAATCTTTTTTCGGAAATGGCCAACAACTCGCTCTTCTATGGCGTCAGCGAAGAAAAGGGCGTTGTTTTAAACGGCCCTCCCGGAAGCGGCAAGACCTTCCTGGTCCGCTCCTGGCTCAGTGAAAACGGCCAGGTCCACGACATTTCCGCCAGCCCGAGCTCCCTGCAGGACCCGATCAACCCCATTGACGGGGCGGTTGAAAATCTGGAAAAAATATACGACATCGCCAAGATGATCGCACCAACCGTTGTCTTCTTCGACGAGGGGGACTCTCTCGCCCCGAAGCGAAGCCCCTCGGGAGGACAGCCCTCGGACAAACTCACCAACCGCTTTTTGAGCATCATCGACGGCGAACTTCCCTTGAACAGGGTGTTTACGACCCTGACGACCAACCGGCTGGACATTCTCGATCCGGCATTGATCCGTTCCAAGCGGCTCAAGGTCATGGAGATCTCCGGTCACCTCGGAAAAAAGGACATCCGAAGAATCATCGAAAACAGCCTGAAGGACATACCCCTTGCCCCCGGTGTCGACGCCGATGGCATCATCGAGTCGGCAAAGGGGATCTGCTATACCCCGGCGGATTTTGCCGCCTTCGTGGAAAAGGCCAGAAGTCTTCGCAGTACCGAGTTCGAGGTGCTTCAACAACTGCGGCGCCTGGCCGAAAGCGACGACGACGCCCGGAAAAAATTTCTCAAGTTCAACTACAAGACATTGACCGGAATTCTGGATGCCGTCGCCGCCCCCGAGGAGCTTCGAACGGCGGTCAAAAAAGATCCCCAGGTGTTTGCCGACCGGTATGCTGAAATCCTCCGGATGCTGGAAGAAATCAAGAAAAAGGAAAACTACCCGCTGGTGGAGTCGCATCTTTTTTCCGCACGTCGGGAGATCGCCGAGAGCCCGGTCAAAAAAGGAAAAGTTCAACTCGACGAATTTCTCGAGGCCGAGCTGAGCCAGGAGCCCCAGGTGGGGTTTATCATCGGCGTCGGGGCCAACGACGTGTCGGGCATGCTGCTGCCCATCGCCACCAGCCTCACCTACAGCCTGTCTTCGGAGCGGGTGCTGGTCACAGGTGCGGTCTCTTCTTCTGCTTCGGCCGCCGCGGAGCTGGACATGGCGGTTCAGATGACCCAGCAGTCGGCCAAGGAAGCGTTGACCATGGTCAAGAACTACATCCAGGGTCTTGCGCCGAAAATCAGCATCGCCAAGCTTCTGGGCGATTTCCTGGAAAAGTACACGATCCACCACCAGCTTCTATCGGCATCCTACAATGTCGGCGGGCCTTCGGCCGGCTATGCCCTGGCGCTGAACACCCTGTCGGCCCTGCTGCTCATCCCCATCTATCACGACTTCGGCATCACCGGAGCTCCCTGGACCAAAGGGGTCAAAAAAGGCGAGGTGGGCGGTTCCGTCATCATCGGCGGGCACAAGAAAAAAGCGGAAAAGGTGCTGCTGCATCTGCGCCGGATGTACATGCCCCTGCAAAACTACAAAGACCTGGAACTTGAATTCCTTCTCAGCTACTGGAACCAGGACAAGGACATTCTCGGCGTGACCCACTTCGGAGACCTGGTCCCGGAGGTGGTCTGGCTCGATCCGGACTATGAAAACACCCTTCAGGAACTGATTCGGCTCAGGATCGACTACAAGCTCAACAAATTCAAAGACCAGGTCACCCCCAACGCGATCAAGAATGAAATCCTGCTGAAAAAGGAACGGCTGCGAAGCCGGGTGGAGCAGGAAATCGCAGACCGCATCGATGCCATCCGATTTTATCTGCGCAACCCGGTAAAAGATCCGCACCAGTCGCTGGAGGAAATTTTCCGAATCGGCGACCGGAGGGCCCGGGAG
>CBFCZJ010000337.1:0-4335 GCA_965602445.1 uncultured Desulfobacterales bacterium
GAAAGTACCATGACAAGACCTCACTGGCAACTTTTTGTCCTGATTTCTTCCGTCGTTTTCATGTTTTCCTGCGCCGGGGCGCCAAAAATGCTTTCCATTGCCGATTCGGACCGACAATTTCCCGCCGGCGCCATCATCGATACCCGAAGCGGACAGGCCATCGACTTTGAAACGCTTGTCCATGCCCTGGACTCGGTGCAGGTGGTCTATGTGGGAGAGCAGCACACCCGGCCCGCCCACCACCGGATCCAGCTGCAGATCCTCGAAGCGTTGGCCGGCCTCGATTTGCCGCTGGCAGTCGGCATGGAGATGTTCGACCGGACCTACGATCCGGTGCTGGCCCGATGGTCCGGAGGCGAACTGACCGAAGAGGCCTTCCTCCAGCAAACCCACTGGTACGCCAACTGGCGGTACGATTTCGGCCTCTACCGGGATCTGCTCCTTGCGGTCAAGGATCGGCGGCTGCCGCTGTACGGGCTGAACCTTCCGTTTCACCTTCCGGCCAAGATCGCCGCCGGAGGCATCGACAGCCTTCTTTTCCCGGACCGGCAGTTCGTGCCGGAAGCCCTCGATTTTTCCGACAACCGCCACCGGGCCTACATAGAGGAGGTGTTTGCCCACCACCGCATGCCGGAGCGAACCCGTTTCGAGTTTTTCTACCAGGCCCAGGTTGCCTGGGAAGAGACCATGGCCGAGGCGGTCGCCGAACATCTCGGGGACCGGCGGATGCTCGTGATCGCCGGAAACGGACACATCGTCAAAAATTTCGGCATTCCCGACCGGGCCTTTCGCAGAACCCAGGCCCCCTTTCTGACCGTTTACCTCGCCGGGGCCGGGGATACCGTCGATCTTGACGACGGCGACTATATCTGGGTGGCAGAACCGTGAGCCGGGGCACTTTGCGCCGCTGGGAAGCCGGGAAGCTGGAGCGCTCGGAAGCATCAACCAGCAGGATGAAAGCGGTAATCAAAGATCAAGGGGGTTTTCTGTCTACAGACTGGCCCTTTTTATCCGCCTACGATCCCCGTTCGGAAAGTGGCGTCAAACCGACAGGCCTCCCAGCATTCCAGCTTCCCAGCCTCCCAGCCGAGCGCAGCAATCTACCATATCTAGAATTTTTATGTTGACACACAACAATATGTTGTAATAAAAACCATTTCACCGCAACGCCGCGGCGCAGGCTGTGCCCTTTTCTATGTGAATCAAGACCGGTCCTCCCCGCCCGTGGGAGGCTGTACGTCCAGAAACCGTTTTTCAATTGACAACCTTCCTTTGATCTTCGAGGTGGCAGCGTGTTTGATCATATCAAGAAACGAGACGGCCGAGTTGTTCCCTTTGATTCTTCGAAAATCACCACCGCCATTGCCAAGGCAGGAAAAGCCACCGGCGAATTCCCCGAGCGAGACGCGCGGAAGCTGACCCTGCGGGTCCTGACCCTTGCCCACGAAATGCGGCTCGGTCCGCTTCCCGAGGTGGAGGAGATTCAGGATATCGTCGAGCGGGTCCTTCTCGACTCACCCTACTACAAAACCGCCAAGGCCTACATTCTGTACCGGGAGCAGCACGCCCAGATCCGGAACATCGCCACCAAGGCCAGCGTCAGCCTGGTGGAGAACTACATCGAAAAACTGGACTGGAAGGTCAAGGAAAACAGTAACATGAGCTTCTCTTTGCAGGGGCTCAACAACTATATCTCCTCGGACGTCACCTCCGAGTACTGGCTGAACCGAATCTACCCTCCCGAAATCCGCAAAGCCCATAAAGACGGCGACATGCATATTCATGACCTGTCGCTGCTGTCGGTCTACTGCGTGGGGTGGGACCTGAAGGACCTGCTGATCCAGGGGTTCAAAGGCGTGGAGGGAAAGGTGGAAAGCGCGCCGCCGAAACATCTGCGGTCCGCCCTGGGTCAGGTGGTCAACTTTTTCTACACGCTCCAGGGAGAGGCGGCCGGCGCCCAGGCCATCTCCAATTTCGATACGCTCCTGGCCCCGTTCATCGCCTACGACGGGCTCGATTATGCCAGGGTCAAACAGGCCCTTCAGGAGTTTATCTTCAACATCAACATCCCCACCCGGGTCGGATTCCAGACGCCGTTTACCAACATCACCATGGACCTGTACGTTCCGTCCATTTACAAGGACCATCCGGTGATCATCGGCGGCCAGTACCAGGAACGCACCTACTCGGAGTTCCAGGAGGAAATGGACATGCTCAACCAGGCGTTTGCCGACGTCATGATGGAAGGCGACGCCAAGGGCCGGGTGTTTACCTTTCCGATCCCCACCTACAACATCACCGCCGACTTCAACTGGGACAACGAAAATCTGGAGCCCCTCTGGAAGATGACCGGCAAATACGGCATTCCGTATTTTTCCAATTTCGTCAACTCGGACATGTCTCCGGAGGACGCCCGCTCCATGTGCTGCCGCCTCCGGCTCGACAACCGGGAGCTGCTCAAGCGCGGCGGCGGTCTGTTCGGCGCCAATCCGTTGACCGGCTCCATCGGGGTCGTCACCGTCAACCTGCCGCGCATCGGTTTTCTGGCCGAATCCGAGGAAGCGTTCTACAACCGTCTTAAGACCGTGGCCGACCTGGCCCAGGAAGCGCTCGCCATCAAGCGCAAGGTACTCGAGCGGTTCACCGAGCGCGACCTGTATCCTTATTCCAAGTATTACCTGCGGGAGATCAAATCCAGCTCAGGGCTCTACTGGAAGAACCATTTTTCCACGATCGGGATCATCGGAATGAACGAGGCCTGTCTCAACTTTCTGGGCCGGGACATCACGACCCCTGAAGGACAGCGGTTCTCGCTGCAGGTGATGGACTTCATCCGGGACCGCATCTCTGAAATCCAGGAGGAAACCGGCGACATCTACAACCTGGAGGCCACCCCCGGCGAAGGCACCTCCTTTCGGCTGTCGATGCTCGACAAACGGCGGCATCCGGAGATCCTTTGCGCCAACGAGAAAGACTACAACAGCGGTGCCGCTCCGTATTACACGAATTCGACCCAGCTGCCGGTCAACTTCTCCGAGGACCTGTTCGAGACCCTGGAGCTCCAGGACGAGCTGCAGACCCGCTACACTGGCGGCACCGTCTTGCACATCTTTCTCGGCGAACAGGTTTCCGACACCCTGGCGGTTCGCAACCTCGTGCGCAAGATCGCCGGCAGCTACCGGCTGCCGTATTTTACCCTGACGCCGACCTTCAGTATCTGCCCGTCCCACGGGTATCTGAACGGAAAGCAGGAGACCTGCCGGCTGTGCCAGGCGCAAACCGAGGTCTACTCCCGGGTGGTCGGTTATCTGCGCCCTCTCAAACAGTGGAACGACGGCAAACAGGCCGAGTTCAAAGACCGAAAAACCTTCTGCATCGGCGAAGGGGAAACATCCGAGGCCGGGGAAACAACGCCCGCCCCCTGCCCGGAGCTTCCACCGGCCCCCGTCGAGACCCAGGCCGGCCACGGGCGGTGACCAGCGGTTGACTGGTTGATTGGTCAAATGGTCGAAAGGTCAATTCGCTCAATCGAGAAATCGACTCGAAACCGACCCGCGAAATGACCACTCAGTCCTTTCCCACTCGGCCAATCAACCAATCAACCAATCGACCAATCACCATGAACCTCGGCGGCATCCAGAAAAGCTCCCTGATCGACTATCCCGGCAAGCTGAGCTGCGTCCTGTTTCTGTCCGGCTGCAATTTCGACTGCCCTTACTGCCACAACCCGGACCTGGCAAAGGGGTGCGCCCGGTGTCCAGAGTTCGAGCACGAAGAGCGGCTGTTTTCCTTTCTCGACAGAAGAAGGAATTTCCTGGACGGAGTGGTCATCTCCGGCGGAGAACCGACGCTCCAGCGCGATTTGGAGGCGCTGTGCCGGCGCATCAAGCAGATGGGCTACCCGGTCAAACTCGACACCAACGGCAGCCGGCCGGAAGTGCTTAAAAGACTCCTCGCCCGGGAGCTGGTGGATTACGTCGCCATGGACGTCAAGACCGATCCGGGTTGCTATGCCCCCACCCTCTGCAGGGAGAAAAATCCGTCGGCGGTGCTGGCGTCCATTGACCTGATCATGGCCGAAGCTCCCGACTACGAGTTTCGCACCACCTGCGTCCGGCCTCTGGTCGACGACGAGGTGATTGAGCGCATCGCAGCGCACATCGACGGCGCAAGGCTCTATGCGCTGCAGCACTTCGAAGACGGGTGCGTCATGCATCCAGAGTATTTCGTCGATCCCCACTCCGGCTTCGACGCCGAGGACCTCCAAAGGCTTCAACACATCGCCGCACCCCATGTCCAGCGGTGCATCCTCAGATAGTCGATCGGCTGCGCCGC
>CBFCZJ010000338.1:0-4333 GCA_965602445.1 uncultured Desulfobacterales bacterium
CAAGATACGGCAAAAAGGGCTGGATCCCAACCTGATCTGGCCTTCTGACTATGGGATCCGGTTTTACTCCGATGTCCTCGCGGCTACGGAGAAGACGATCCAAGAAAAGCCGGATTTGGTCTCCCGCTTCGTGCGGGCCTCGCTCCGGGGATGGCGGAACGCCGTGGAGAACTACCAACAAGCGGCGAAGGTGAGCTTAAAATACGCCCGGGCCAAAGACCCTGATCTTCAGGAGGCCATGATGGAGGCCTTGCTCCCGCTGGTTCACACCGGCCGCGGCCGGATCGGGGACATGGAGCCGGAGATATGGCGCGAAATGTTCGACATTCTCCGAGAAGACGATCTCCTGGCGGACCCGTTTAATATCGACGAGGCCTACACCTTGAGGTTCCTGGAAGACGCGAGCGAAGGTGAAAAGCGGTGAAGCTGAGACTCAAACTGACGCTCACATTCGTGATGCTGGGAATCTCCCCGCTCCTCGTCGTGGCCTGGCTGGCCTATGACAACGGCAGGAACACCATCGAGCGCCACATCACCAGACACCTAACCTCGACCAACATCCTCAAAGGCAGCGAACTCCACAGGTGGTTCCGAAGCGAAAAAAGGAGCATCGAGGAACTGGCACAGCGGCCGCTTGTCATTGAATACGCGGCAGTGCTGAACGGGCATCGGAATTCCGAGCCCGAATTTTTCCGGGCCAAGAGGCGCCTTCTCGACAATCATCTGAAGGTGCGCCTTCAGCACGGCGGATTTATCGAACTGTTCGTGATCGGCTCCGATCACGGCATGATCTTAGCTTCCACCAATGACCGCCAGGAAGGCAAAATCCGGGAAAAAAGACCGTATTTCATCGAGGGAAAATCGCGCACCCATCTGCAGCCGATCTACTATTCGACCACGATAGAGCAGCCGACGATGAACGTGAGCACACCGATCAGAACCGAAAGGGGCCGCTTGATCGGCGTGCTCGTAGGCCGCCTCGACCTGGGCGAGCTTTCCGAGATCATGCGCCAAGGCAACCGCCTGAGACGGAGCGAAGACACCTACCTGGTCAACAACTTCAACTTCTTCGTCACCGAGCCCCGGTTCGGTCGGGGCTATGCGCTCAAAAAGGCGGTTCACACCGAGGGCGTCAAGGCCTGTATTTCAGGGCAGAGCGGTGTGGGATATTACAACGGTTATCGCGGGATGCCGGTCATCGGGGCCTACCAATGGTTGGAAGACTATAACCTGGCGCTGATCACCGAGGTGGACCAGTCCGAGGGGTACGCTCCCATCTACCGATTGGCGCGAATTATCGCCGCCTTCACCCTGGCCGTGGTTTTGACCACGGGGTTCCTGGGATTTTTCTTTGCCCGAAGCATCACCAAGCCGATGCGACAACTTTGGACCGGGGCCGAGGAGATCGGCCGGGGCAACCTGGAATACCGGGTGGGGACCGCGGCAAAGGATGAAATCGGGGGGCTTTCCCGTGCGTTCGATCGGATGGCGAGAAGCCTCCGGCACACGATTCGGCAGTTGAAGGCCTCGAACAAGGAGCTGGAGTCATTTGCCTATTCAGTTTCCCACGACCTGCGCGCTCCGCTGAGGGCGATCGACGGGTATGTGAACATCCTGGAGGAGGACTACCAGGACCGGCTCGACGACGAGGGCCGGCGGGTGATGGGTGTGATCGCCGGCGAGGCCGAGCGGATGGGGCATTTAATCGACGGCCTGCTCACATACTCGCGCCTGGGACGAACCGAGATGGCGCCGGCCCGGATAGACATGCGCACCCTCGCCGATTCGGTGTTCCACGAGCTGACCACGGAAAAAGACCGGGAGCGGATCGATTTCCGGCTCGACTCCGTTCCCCCGGCCATAGGAGATGCCACCCTGATCCGCCAGGTGTGGGGGAACCTGATCTCCAATGCGATCAAGTATTCTTCCGGCCGGGAAAGAGCCGTTATCGAGGTGCGTGGTAAATACCGGGAGGAAGAAATCGAGTACACGGTGGAGGACAACGGCGCCGGTTTCGACATGCAGTATGCGGACAAGCTTTTCGGCGTCTTTCAGCGCCTTCACAACTCGCGGGAGTTCGAAGGCACCGGCGTCGGCCTGGCCAATGTACATCGGGCGATCCTTCGCCACGGCGGACGCATCTGGGCTTACGGCGAAGAGGACAAAGGCGCCGCATTTTACTTTACCCTACCACGGGAGGAACTATGACGATGGAAAATCCTTCGGCTGCGGTGGACGTCTTGCTGGTCGAGGACAACCCGCAGGATGCGGAGTTGACAGTCCGGGCGCTCAGAAAACAGCACCTGGCCAACCATATCTATACGGTTGAAGACGGGGTCGAAGCTCTCGACTTTCTCTTTTGCCGCGGCAAGTACCGGCACCGGAACATGGACAATCCCCCGCGGGTGCTGTTTTTGGATTTGAAACTTCCGAAGATTGACGGGTTGGAGGTGCTAAAGGCGGTCAAGCAAGACGAACGAACCCGCCACATACCGGTGGTTGTCGTCACCTCTTCCCGCGAAGACCCGGACGTCAAAGCCGCCTATGAACTCGGCGTCAACAGCTACGTCGTCAAGCCGGTGAGTTTCAAGGGGTTTGCAGAGGCCATGAGCCGAGTCGGACTATATTGGCTCCTGGTCAATCAACCGTTGAAATGAGGCTGAGGCCGGAAACAGCCGTGAAAATGAATGAAAGCGTTTTTCCTGAGGCATGATGCGTATCCTGATCGTAGAAGACCTGCCCACGGACGCCGAGCTGGCGGAGCGTGAAATCCGAAAAGAGCTCGGTTCCTGCGAGTTTCGGCGGGTAGATAACCGCGAGGACTTCATCGAAGCACTCGACGAGTTCCAGCCGGAACTCATCGTTTCCGATTATATGATGCCCCGGTTCGACGGCATGACCGCCCTAAACATCGCCTTGGAGCGTAATCTCGATATGCCGTTCATCGTTTTGACCGGCTCGATGAACGAAGAAACTGCCGTCGAATGCATGAAGGCCGGCGCCTGGGACTACGTGATCAAGGAGCACGCCAAACGACTCGGTCCGGCTGTGCGCAGCGCCCTGGAGCAAAAGACCCTTCACACCCGCCGCAGGGAGGCCGAAGACAGTCTTCAGGAGCGGGTCAAGGAGCTGCAATGCATTTATGACATTTCCCGCGCAGCTCAGCAGGCTGAAGAAATCGAATCGCTTCTGAGAAGTGCAGTAAAACTGATCCCGCGGGGATGGAAGTATCCGGATCGAACCTGCGCGAGGATCGGTCTTTACGGCAATGTTTATGCGACCGAGGTGTTCGAGGTTTCCCCGTTTTACCTGGCAGAGGACATCGTCATCAGCGGCACCCGCCGCGGTAATGTGGAAGTCTTTTATCATCCTCCTTCTGACGAAAAGCCGGCCGGCGATCCATTTCTCGAGGATGAAAAGCATCTGATCCAGGCAATCGCACAGCGTCTTTCGGCTGCCTGCGAAAGGATCGAAGCCGAAGCCCGGACCGAACAGATCAACCAGATCCTGCACGCCATTACCGAAGTCAATCACCTGATCGTCAGGGAAAAGTCGATATCGCGGCTGTTGCAGCGCGCCTGCGAACTGCTGGTAACATCCCGGGGTCTTGAAGGCGCATGGATTTTGTTTACCGGTCAGAAGAGGGAAAAAGCCTTTCTGGCAAAGGCGGGGCCGGGCAGCGAAGCCTTCATTCCCCTGTCGGAAATGGTCGACAGAGGCGATCTTCCTATCTGCTGCCGTCAGGTGCAGGATTCCGGTGCCGCTTTTTTAATCAACGACCCGATCGTTCAATGCGCCCGCTGCCCTGCTTTCTCTTTTCCGCACGGCGCGGATCGATTCGTCCTTTCACTGGCTCATGAAAAGACCCGCTACGGATTTCTCGGAGTATACAGCCCGGGAGGGTACCGCATCAACCAAGAGGAGCGCTCCCTTCTCAGGGAAATCGCCGACGATCTTTCCCTGGCGCTGTACGGGATTTTCGCCGCCAGGGAGCTCAACCAGAAAAAGCTCCTTTTGGAGGAAGCCGAAGCATTGACCCAAACCGGCGCCTGGGAGTGGGATCTTAAGGAAGATCGCTTTTACCTGTCGAAGCAGTGGCAGCGAATTCATGGTGTGGCGGAATCTCCCCTGACTCCCGAAGAACTTTTATCGATCGCTCATCCCGATGACCATGAGAAAATCAAAACCGCCGGGAAAAGAACCCGGCAAGGATTAGCGCCATACTCGATCACCCATCGCATATTAAAAAAGGACGACGGCCAGGAACGGATCATCGAAGTCTACGGGCGCGTGGTTTGCGACCGCAATGGCGTCCCGGAAACCGCTTTCGGTG
>CBFCZJ010000339.1:0-4324 GCA_965602445.1 uncultured Desulfobacterales bacterium
TGAAGCGCCCCGGGGTCCGGAGCCCGTTGAACGTTTATCGGGTCGTGCCGATATGCCGGGGCATCACACCCATACCCGGTCCAGCGGGGTGAGCGACAGGTTGAAGGCGCGCTGTGCCGATGGGCTCCCGCCCCGGCTGTCTGTCAGCATGACGTCGATCAGTGCGCCCGGCAATTGGGGCCCGACAAGGCGGAGAAATCGGGCGAGCGGCCCGGATCGCGGCCGCAACCGCCCGGGAGGTCATCCAGTTGGAAATCGGAACACATCCTTCGAGGGCCTCGTCGTTTCTCGTGAGGGCGGAGATGTTGACGACTCCCTCTTTTTGCAGGGATTGCAGTGTCCATCGGCCGACCTGACCATTTGCACCGGTGATGGCAACAGACCGATATTCCACGGTGTTTCTCCTTTCAAAATCCGGCTTCGCCTCCTGCACGAAAACGCTTTTTCAATCGCAAAAGACCGGGCGATGAGGTGAGTCCAGCAATTTTGCCGTCTTTCGGACGCCGGTGCAAGGCCCCAATTTGCCGGGGGCGGATCGCAGGGTCTATACCCCCGAAAAGGAAGACCGAATTGTCCGGCGGCCTGATTTCCAGTATAGTGGACTGGCGGAAGGCAATTGCCGGAGCCACATATCGCAGTGAAACTGAAAAGAACGGGGAAATCACCATGGAAAAGCCCATCAAGATCGGCGTGAGCACCTGCCTGCTGGGGGAAAACGTCCGCTACGACGGCGGCCACCAGCTCGACCGCTTTGTCAGGGACACCCTGGGCCAGTTCGTTGCGTACGTGCCCGTCTGCCCGGAAGTCGAATGCGGCCTTTCCATTCCCAGAGAGGCCATGCGCCTGGTGGGAGACGCCGAAGCTCCGAAGCTGTTGACCATCAAGACGAAGGTCGATTACACCGGCCAAATGAAAAAGTGGGCGGCCGCCAAACTCAAGGAGCTGGAAAAAGAAGACCTGTGCGGCTTTATCTTCAAAAAAAACTCGCCTTCCAGCGGGCTTTACCGGGTCAAGGTCTACACGGAAGCGGGCCAACCGGTGAAATCCGGAACCGGCCTCTGGGCCCGGGCCTTTACCGAACACTTTCCCCTGGTCCCGGTGGAGGAAGACGGCCGGCTAAACGACCCAGTGCTGCGGGAGACCTTCATCGAGCAGATCTTTGCCATGAAGCGGTGGCGGGAGGTGCTGGCCATGCCCAAAAAGATCGGCGCCGTGGTCGACTTTCACCCCCGCCACAAGCTTTTGATCCTCTCTCACAGCCCTGAAATTTACCGGACGATGGGAAAGCTCGTAGCCGGGGCCAGTCAGCTTCCCATCGGAGAATTCTACCGCCAGTACGAGGCGCTGTTCATCGAGTCGCTTCGGCTCAAGGCCACCCAGAAAAAAAACGTCAACGTGCTCCAGCACATGATGGGCTACTTCAAGAAGGACCTTTCGGCCGACGAAAAACAGGAGCTGCTGGAAATCCTGGCCGACTATCGAAACGAGCTCGTCCCCCTGATCGTGCCGATCACCGTCTTCAACCACTACGTGCGCAAATACGAGCAGCCGTACCTGGCCCAGCAGGTGTATCTGAATCCCCATCCCACCGAGCTGAAGCTGCGCAACCACGTTTGAAGGGACGGAGGTCGGGAAATCAGATGTCAGAGGTCGGATGTCCGATGTCAGATAAAACACGGAAGACTTCCTGCGCTCATGTGAAACTTCATCATTACCGGTTCACCATGCCGGGCCACGGATCAAGTTCGGGATAAACCCCAGCGGGAATGACGAAAAAAGAAAAATTCGGACTTTTTACGAAGCCATCAAGCTTGAATTTTGAACCCCCCAGCGGCAGGGCTGTCATCTTTTTCCGACATCTGACCTCCGACATCTGACATCTGATCAGCATCCCCGAATCTTGAAACTGGAATCAACCCTCGTCTACCCCGCATTCGCTAACAAAATGAACGATACACCGCCTTTACCTTTTCAAACACCCCGCGCCAGGTCAGCGGCGCAAGGTGGCAGACAGTCTCGGCGCGGCCTTTTCTGGCGGCGGCGCGGTGAAGCTGGGTGGTAACCGCTTCTGCCAGTCGGTCGATGAAGGCGGGGACGTCGTCCGGGTGGGGGGTATCAAGGCTGACCAGCCGGGGCATGGCAACGCGTTCCACCAGCCCCTGCTCGCAAAGTCCGGCCGGCATCCAGTCATCCATGCCTGGAAGATCGCTGACCACGGCAAGACACCCGCAGGCCAGGGCCTCGATCACCACCAGGGGAAGCCCTTCGAACATGGACGGAAGCACGAAGACATCGGCGGAGCGCAAGACCTTTGCCAGTTCGTCCTGGGAAAGGGCCCCTAGAAACCGGACCCGTTCGTTTCCGACGGCCGAGGCCCGGATCTGCTCTGCCTCCTCGCCTCCACCGGCGCCGGCCACCATGAGGGTTACCGTTGTCTTTTCCGGCGGGCGGATCTTTTCCAGTGCCTGAATCAGCCACAACACTCCCTTGGCCACGGCAAGCTTTCCCGCGTAAACGATCCGAAGCTCGCCGTCCTTTCCGGGCAGCGCGCACGGCCCGTCGGCGCAGAACAGATCTTCTCTGAACCCGGCGCCCACCACCTGCACCTTCTCGTCTGAAAAGCCGAAGGCCTCTTTCAGCCCCCGGGCGTTTTCCGGATGCAGGGCAAGGGCCATATCTACGTCGGCGCAGGCGGGAACCACGTAGGGCGCCAGGTGCGACGCGTTTACGAGCTGGCGAAGTTCGGTGCCGTGGCTCTGTACGCACAGGGGGGTCTCCGGGAAGAGGAGCCGGGCCATGGCGGTCATGAGCCAGTGGTGGTTGGCATGGATGATGTCGGGGGCAAAGCCGTCCGTCGCCCGGGAAAAGGCGCCGGCAAAGGCGGTCAGGTAGCTTTCGCGCATCTCGGTGGTAAAGTCGGAAAACCGGGTGGAAGGATACGGCATCACATCGCTCATGCCGGGAATCAAAAATGGCACCGCCTCGGTCTCGAACCGCACGGTGAACACTTCATCTGCGCAAAGGGGCGGGATCGCCGGCATCGGCTCGGCGTTCGGAAGGCCGATCACCGCCCGCTGCACGTACCCTTCTTTGGCCCCGTGGGCTATCATGGCCAGCAGGCAGACCCCACTGCCGGTCTTGGCCGGTTGCTGAGAGAGCAGGTGCAGGATTTTCAGCGGCCCTCTTGAATCGGCGAGGCCGCGGGTTGAGGCTGGCGGCATATAGGTTCGAAGTCTCTCGGAAAGGGTCATGAAGGCTCCGGTTCGTGCGGTGATGGCCGTGCAGGCAAACCCGATCGTATCTATATTTCCCCTGTCGCCGGCCAATGTCAATCAAAGAGACCGGACGCTCATCCGGCCGGAAGCGCGCCGATGGCGATTCGTGGGTTTACACCCTAAAACCTATCAATATCCTCTGATTTTTCTCCTGCGGCCCGGCATTGATCCGGGTCGCAGACGGATTACATTTTAAACAGTCGATTTTAAAGGGACCCGATAGTCCGATAACCACAAAATAGGAGGGAAAACAATGGACGTTCAAGATTACTGCAGCGGCGTGCGAACCGAGTTGACCGCCTGGAAGGCGAAGCTTTACGACCTGACCCGCCGGGTGGAAAACCTCGACGGAGATGCAAAGCAGAAGGTGCTTTACAATCTTCAGGACTTTAACATCTTCATCACGGACATGGAGGACCGGATCAAGCAGCTCGAAACCGAGTGCCCCACCGAGTGGAGCCCGATCAAAAAGGAGATCGACAACGCTCACGTCGATATGCGGGGCAAGTACGAAGAAACCATGGAGGCTATTGGAAAGGCCGCTCCGATTTCGGTTCCGGGTTGATGAAATCTGCTCGCGCTGAAATCGACATCCACGCGTCGGCGGAGCGGGTCTGGGACCTGCTCGCCGACGTTGCAGCCTACCCGGACTGGAATCCGTTTATCCGGCGGGCAGAGGGCATCCTGGCCGAAGGAGAACAACTGCGTCTTTTATTACAGATCCCCGACGGCATGCGGATGAAGATCCGCCCACGGCTGATCACGGTGGTTGCGCCGGTCGAGATCCGGTGGATTGGACACCTGATGGTCCCCGGCCTGTTCGACGGGGACCACCGGTTTGTCCTGACTCCCCTCGAGCCGGCCCGGACCCGGCTGGTCCAGGAAGAGACCTTCCGCGGCGCGCTGGTGCCGGTCTTTGGCGGATGGATCGGCGCCGGCGCCCGGCGGGGGTTTGCAGCCATGAACCGGGCGGCCAAGACCCGGCTTGAGCGGTGACGCCCCGCCGGTCAGCGGCGGCGCTCGTATGAAACTACCCCGAGAGATAGGCT
>CBFCZJ010000340.1:0-4316 GCA_965602445.1 uncultured Desulfobacterales bacterium
TTGAATGCCTTGCCAATGGACACCTCAGGGGCGTGAAATATCCGGGTTAGGGCGCTGCGCGCCGCTGGGAAGCTGGGATGCCAGAAAGCGGGAAGCCTAAAAACAGGACAAGAGACAGTCTTGGTCAGTCGGGTTTCCCCACTGTTTTCGCGTTCCAGCCTCCCAGCCTCATAGCCTCCCAGCGGGGCGAAGCGCCTCTATTTCTTTCTGGTCATCTCATACTTGCTGACAGGGAAACAATTTCAACGCTACGGGGAGTTCTCCGTGGAATTCCAGAAGTCCCCGATCGCCAGTTTCAGGTCACGGATTGCTCCCACGGCCCGCGGCTGCCAGTGGCCGGGAAACAGGCCGCGGTACCGGCGGGAAGAAAACCGGGTATCGATCAGCAGCACCACGCCCCGGTCCTCGGCGGACCGGATCACCCGGCCGGCGGCCTGCATGACCCGGTTGATGCCCGGGTACTGGTAGGCGTATTCAAAGCCGCTTCGGTTGACCGTCGCATAGTAATCCCGGATCACATCCCGCTCGAGGCAGATGCCGGGCAGTCCGACGCCGACCACGGCGGCCCCGGAAAGCCGTTCTCCGGCCAGGTCGATCCCCTCTCCGAAGATTCCCCCCATGACGGCAAAACCGACCAATGTCCGGCTGTTTGCGGTGGAAAACCGGGCCAGGAAATCTTCCCGCTCGGCTTCGGTCATGGACCGGGTTTGAACGAGGGTTTCGATCCCTGGCCGGTCGGCGGCAAACAAGAGGAACACCTGCTCCAGGTAGGCGTAGGAAGGAAAAAAGAGCAGATAGTTTCCGGTCCGCTCTTCGACCAGGGCCTGAACCGCCCGTGCGATATCCGGGGCCGTGGCGGCGCGGTCCCGAAAGTAGGTCGATACCCGGTCCAAGACAAACAGTCCGAGGCGGCCGCGGGGAAACGGAGATGGCAGTGCCAGCATTTCGGCAGACGGCGCACAGCCGAAGATGTCTCGAAAATAATCCAGGGGGGTCAAGGTGGCGGAAAAAAAGACGGCCGCCCGGCCCCGGGCCAGCACCTCGGTCATATTTGCCGAGGGGTCCACGCAGAACAGCCTGACCGAAAGGTTTTTGCCTTCGATTCGGTACAGGGTGGTATAGCAGAGGTCGTATTGCTCGGCCACCCGCAAAAACGTTCCCGCCGTGAAGTACAGTTCCTGCAGCGATTCGCGAAAATCGGCCTGCAGATTGAGGGCCAGCCACCGCTCGGCCCCGGCGACGAACTTCCGCAGCAGCGGAAGCAGAGACTCGGGAGCGTCGGGCTCCACCCAGGCCGGCTCGCCTTCGCCCGTCAAGGCCTCGATGCCGGCTTTTTTTGTCCGGCCCATCCAGGCATTGATTCGGCCCATGGATCGATACAGGTCCGGCAATTCGGTTTTCAGGTTCCGCCGGCCGTCGAGAAACGGCTGCTTTGAGATCTCGGCGGAGAACATTTCCCGGCTTCGATCGACGAGATTGTGGGCCTCGTCGATCAAAAAGGCGTAGTCGCCGCTTTTCTCGGTGAAAAACCGCCGAAGATAAACCCGGGGATCGAAGGCGTAGTTGTAGTCGCAGATAATCAGGTCGGCCCAAAGAGAAAGCTCAAGGGAGAGCTCAAAGGGGCACACGCGGTGCTCCTTCGCCGCGCTCTCCACCGCCTGCCGGGTAAGGGCATCTGTTTCGAACGCCCGGCTTACGGCCTGGTTGATGCGGTCGTAGTGGCCGCGGGCAAATGAACAGACCTCCGGGCGGCACCCGGCTTCCGGTGAAAAACAGATCTTGTCCTTGGCGGTCAGGGTCAGGGATTTGAGCCGCAGCCCGGTTTGCGCCAGGGTTTCTACGGCGGCTTCGGCGGCGGTCCGTGCCGTGGTCCGGGCCGTCAGGTAAAAAATTTTTTCGGCCAATCCCTCTTCCATGGCCTTTACTGCGGGAAACAGGGCGGCCATGGTTTTTCCGATGCCGGTGGCGGCCTGGACCAGCAGATGTCCTCCGTCCCGGATCGTCCGATAGCAGGCAACGGCCATCTGGCGCTGTCTGCCTCTGTATGCCGGATAGGGAAACACGAGCTGTGAAAGGGAACGGTCCCGGATCTTCCGAAATTCGATGACTGTCGAAGCCCAGTCAATGTAGCGACGGACCAGGTCGTCGAAAAACGCCTTGAGATCCGAAAAGGAAAAACAGCGTTCGAGCCGGAGAGTCTTTCCGGTCTCCAGCTGCACGTAGGTTAGCCGGGTATCCACCGCTTCCAGGGCCCGGTCGAAGGCGTATATATAGGCGTAGACCTTGAGCTGCCCCCAGTGGAGAGGATTTTCAGCTTGTGAAGCAGAAATCAGCTCTCCGGTGGTGGTCTTGATTTCTTCCACCAGCGGGGGCGCTGCAGCGGGAAAGACGCCGTCGATGCGCCCCCCGACCCGGAGAATAAACCGGGCCGAATCCGTGTCGTGGGAAACGGCTTGTTCGGCCAGGTAGCCGGCGGGGCGCCGCTGCTGGATGCGCTGATGGGCGCGGATGGCCTCGGCGGTTCTGGCCGGGCCGGAAAAAGAAAAGGACAGGTCGCCGGAGCGAAGCACATGGGCCACCAGATCCCGTACGGCAATGGTGAGGACGGGTTTTTCGGCAGTCATGGCAGTCATGGTCGGGTCAATAGCCGTGGCTTTCGGATTGGACAAACGGCGGTCTTCGGCCTGCCAGGGATTCGAGCAGGATCAGCTCAGCGTCGGTGTGGTTGACCACCGGAGCGGGCCGGATGCGCCCGGCCGCATCGATATAGCGCGGGGCTTCGTGGTGGCGGGTCGTCACGGACTCTCTGTTCTGCGGAGCGGCAAGCGACTTGATTGCTGCATGCCCATAGCAGGTACAGAGGTAGGTGGTTTCCGGATCGACTTCGGTGTAAACCCCCGACCCTCGGATACCGACTACCGCAGAGGGGGTCAGCAGGCGTTTGCGTCGGCGCCGGCTGAAGACACCGAGCATTTTCCCCTTCAGAAGGCGGATTCCATCGACGGATGTCGATTCGTCGATGCGATCGCGGGTCAAGGTGAGGCGGGTGCTTTCCCGCAGCAAAAACACCGCCGCTTCGACCACGAAAATCACCGTTCCGTCAGGTCCGGTGGTCACGGTGTCACCGACGGAAACGATGTCTCCCATCTGTACGGGCTGCCCGTTGATGGCGGCGCTTCCCTCAATTTTCCGAACCCCTTGGGGATGTTGGCCCATGGCCGCAGCACTGCGCACCGAAAGCCGGGACAGGCCCGAGAGCATGCCGGCCCCGGCAAGGAGGCGCACCAGAAATTTTCTTCGGCGGTCGTCCATCATCGAGTCCAGATACTATTGCTGCCGCAACAAGCAAAGAAAATGGCTTTTCTTTTATAATCATAGCAGATCGCCCGCCGGAGGCGAGCTCTTTTGCTATGGCACTGCCGGGGCCAGAGAATAAACGGAATGATAACCCAAACAAAGGAGCTGAATCAAGCCGCGGCTGACCCCGTACAGGTGACAACGATTCTGACACAGGGGGTCCACGGTGAGGTTTTGGGGTTTGGAAATTTTCTGCCCTGATGCATTTGTCTTTGGGCGAAGTTTCATACGAGGGGTTGCCAACTGCCGGATTTTCGGTCAATATCGAGGCGAACCGTTGGTTTCGCCTACGAAAGATCCCCCCTGGGCGACAGAACAGAGACAGAAGGGAGCCGGACGCATGTTTCAAATGACCTTCCCCGATTTTTCCGGAAAGATCGTTCTGATCTATCTGGTCAACCGCTCCGACGATTACAACGTGGTGATGCAGCATGCGACCCTGGAAAATCAGGCCGGCAAAATCTTCATCGTGGGGGAATTCGCCGAGGGAACCACTGCCAGCGACTGGGCCGCGGGGATCCGGACCGCGGTTTCCTGGGAGAACGTCGAGCAGTACCTGGTGTTCGATTCCATCGAAGACTACTACAGCCGAATGTCCATCGGCTGGAACGACCGCACGGTCCAATGATTTTTAAAATCGGGAAAGGACGCCCCGATTTTAAAAATAAGCTGCCGCCCGCGGCGGCAGAAAAGGCATAGCAGATAAAATAGCCTCACTGCCGCCGCAGAGCGCGAAATGCAGCCGCCTTCTGTGTAGACGACCGAGAGGTCATCATCCTCCGACATCGCCCTGGGACACTTGCTCCTTGGCCCGGTCGATGCTCGATCCGATCTGCCCGACCAGATCCTCCATCTTGTTCTTGTCGTCCGACCAGTCCGAAGGGCATTCTTTTTCCAGCCGGTCCTTTTGGAGTTTGAGCTCGGTCATGAGGTTTTTCACGTCGCCTACGACGGGAAGG
>CBFCZJ010000341.1:0-4313 GCA_965602445.1 uncultured Desulfobacterales bacterium
CAGGGACCCGGAGGCCTGGGATTTTTTTAAAAACCAGGTGGTGAAAGGCCTACTCCAGGACGATAAAAAGAATCGAAGCCTGCGGGTGTGGGTGCCGGGCTGCGCCACCGGAGAAGAGGCTTTTTCTGTAGCAATCATCCTCAAGGAATGCCTGGAGGAAAACAACATTTCGCGGAATGTGCAGATTTTCGGAACCGATATCGATGCCAAGGCCATCGAGAAGGCCAGAAACGGCAAGTACTTGCCAAACATCGCCGTTGATATGGACGCAGAACGGCTCAAGCGCTTTTTCAGCAAGGAGGGGGACCGGTACCGGGTCAAACGCGAGATTCGCGAGCCGGTGGTTTTCGCCGAGCAGAACATTTTGCGCGACCCCCCCTTTTCCGACCTGGATCTGCTGGTCTGCCGGAACCTTCTGATCTATCTCAAGACCGACGCGCAGAGCCGATTGATTCCGTTGTTCCACTATACGCTCAGAAAAAACGGGATTCTGTTTCTTGGAGAGTCCGAGACCATCGGCCGCTATGCCGATCTTTTCACGCCGATGAGCAAGACCCACAGCATTTTCCGGAAAAATGAAACCCATGTCCGACCCCAGGTCCAGTTTCCCACCGGGAAAATAGACGCCTCTGAGGAGATCGGCGAAGAATTCAAAAAAGCGACTCCTGCCGACAAGCAACCCGACATGGAACAGGCCGTGCGGTCGGTTCTGCTCGAAGAGTTTACACCCCCTGCCGTGGTCGTCAGCAAAAGCGGCGAAATCCTATACACCCAGGGGCGCACCGGCAAGTACCTGGAGCTCAGCGGCGGCAAGCCCAAATTGGACATCGCCGACATGGCCAGGGAAGGTTTGCGGTTTTCGCTTCTGTCGGCGATCCGATGCGCCCGGAAAGAAGCAACAACCATTCGCGAAGAAGGACTCCGGGTCAAGACCAACGGCGGCTACCAGTGGATCGACCTGGTGGTCCAAAGCTTCGAACGGCCTCCGCTGAAGGATGCGATGATGGTGGTGTTTGAGGAGCTGCCTTCGCCGAAGGAAACAGCTAAAGTGCCTGAGAAAGAAGGCCAGGCATCGGCGCAGGACCGGGTCGAAGAGCTGGAGCAGGAGCTGGTGAGGGTTCGCCAGGATTATCGAAGCACCATGGAGGAGTTGGAGACTTCCAACGAGGAGCTTCGTTCCTCCAACGAGGAGATGCAGTCCTCCAACGAGGAGCTGCAGAGCACCAACGAGGAGCTGGAATCGTCAAGAGAGGAGCTTCAGTCTCTCAACGAGGAATTGAGCACCGTGAACAGCGAACTGCAAACCAAGATGGAGGAGCTGAAAGAGGCGAATGAAGCGATCACCCATGTCCTCGACAGCACCCGGATCGCCCTCATTTTTCTGGACAGCGAACTCCGCGTGAGACGGTTTACCAGTGAAGCGGCCAATTTGATCAATCTGATCGAAACCGATATCGGACGGCCCCTGGGGCATATATCCAACAAACTGGGGCAGGACGGGCTTTCCGAAAGGGCCGGGCAGGTCATGAAAACCCTCACCCCCATTGAAGAAGAGGTGAAAACCGAAGACGGACACTGGTACCGGATGAACATCATGATCCACCGGAAAGAGGAGCGCGTCATCGAAGGGGTGGTGTTGACTTTCGTCAATATCGACGATCAGAAAAAGGCGCAGCAGAAGATCGAAGAAATGGGTAAACAGAACCTGCGGTCGACCCAGCGGTTTGCCGAAAGCATCATCGACACCGTCCGGGAATCTTTGCTGGTGCTCGACGAGGAGCTGCGGGTAATCACGGCCAACCGCCGCTACTATGAAAACTTCCAGACAGATCCCAACAAAACCGAAGGAAGGCTTTTGTTCGATCTTGGAGACGGGCAGTTTGACATACCGGAGCTCCACGGCCTGCTGAAAAAAATCTGCGAAGAGCACGAGAGCTTTGAAGACTTCGAGGTGGAACACATGTTCCCGAAAATCGGACAAAAAAAAATGCTCCTAAACGCCCGGCATCTCGAGGAAATTGACGACAGTCAGAACAGGATTCTACTGGCCATTGAAGATGTGACCGGCAAATGACCAAAGACAAGCCGCATAAAACCCTCCGCAAAAAGGCCGAGCAGATTGCACGGGGCGAGTCGACTGGGTTGACGGAAGAAGAGCAGTTCGATTTGCTGCTGGTTGCCCAGGAGCTGGAGACCACCCAGTTCGATCTGGAGGCACAAAACGAACAGCTCCGGCAGGTCAGCCGAGACCTGGAGGCTTCGCGGGCCGAATTTGCCGATTTGTATGAATTTGCACCCGTGGCTTTTGTTACCTTGAACCCAAAAGGGATCATCCAGAGGGCCAATGCCGCAGCCAGACAGATGCTGACCGGCAACGAGCACTCGATGATTGGCTTTTTGTTTTCGAACTTCGTGGTGCCGGAAGATCTAAGTATTTACTTTGAACACAAAAAAAAGCCAAATCGGAAGCATAAAGTTTCCGTTTTCGATTTGCGCTTGAAAGGGGCCGACAACCGCAGACTTCATGCGCATGTTCAAACCTTTGTCCGATTCGACCCGGAAGGGGAGGCCGCCCAATCGGACCTGGTATTTTTCGATGTCAGCGAACAAAGGCAGCTTGAAGAAGAGCTGAAGACCAGTCAGGAGAATCTTGCCCTGGCTACCCGTGCAGGTGGGATCGGCATCTGGAATAATTTTTTGGAAGACAGAGTAAGCTACTGGAATGATCAACTTTATCGGCTGCTCGGTCTCGATCCTAAAAAAGGCCCCGAGGACACGGAGGCATTTTTTGCCTATATTCACCCGGAAGATCGGAAAGGAGCACTGAAAAGCCTCCAGAACCTGTTGGCATCGGGAAATGGACTCGACCTGGAGTTTCGTATCGTAAGAGAGGACGGGCAGGTGCGGTGGTTTGCGGCCAAAGGAAGCATCGACCGGGACGACGGAGGGCGCCCGGTCCGAATGCAGGGAATCAACTGGGACATTACCGACAAAAAGCGGCATGAGCTCGAGCTGCAAAAAAGCCGGGAGCGATTCCAGGCTGTTTTAGAACACTCTCTCGATGTCGCGTTTCGCCGCAATGTTCAAACAAAGCAATACGATTATCTGAGTCCGGTGATCGAACAGATGACCGGCTATTTCGTGGATGAAGTGATTGCGATGAACAGCGAGGAACTGACGGAGCTTGTGCATCCCGAAGACCGGGTCCGGGTGTCTTCCGAGGTGGAACATGCCTACCGTGCGGGCAGCGGAAAGGTGGAATTTCGGCTGCGGAAAAAGGAGGGGGGCTATCTTTGGGTGGCGGATTTCTTCACTGTCCAAAACGACCCGGCCGGCAGCCCGCTTTACCGGATCGGCGTCTTGCGGGACATCTCCTCAAAAAAAGAGGTGGAAAACGCGCTAAAGGAGAAGCAGCAGGTGCTCTCTGAGAAGCTGCTTCTGCTCGAACGCAGCAACCGGGAGCTTTCCGAGTATGCCTACGCGGTGTCCCACGATCTGAAGGCGCCGCTGCGCGCCGTCAGAAATTACGCTGATTTTCTGATCGAAGACCTGGAAGGCCAGTTGTCGGGGGAGCAAAAGGCGTACCTGGAAGGGATGAAAAAGGCACTCTCCCAGGGGGACGAGCTGATTCGAGATCTTCTCGACTTTGCCCGCATCGGAGAGGCTGAAGAGGAAACGGAGGCTGTCGACCTGGAAGAGCTGCTCCGGGAAGTTTGTGAAGTTCTGAATTTGTCCGAAGATATGCAGGTCTCGGTCCGAAGCGGTTGTCCGCCGCTGAAGACCAAACGCACGATGCTGAATCAGATCCTGATCAACCTGATCGGCAACGGCCTCAAGTTTAACACTGCTGACGTCAAGCGGGTCGAAGTCTGGTGCCGGCCGGCACCGAATGAACGGATGGCGCTGCTGGTAAAAGACAACGGCCTCGGCATCGAAAAACGGTATCAGAAACAGATCTTCCGGGTGTTCCAGCGCCTTCACTCCGCCCAAAAATACGGGGGCACCGGCATCGGTCTTGCCATTGTCAGAAAGGCCGCCGCCCGCCTGGGCGGCTCGGTTCGCCTGGAATCCACCCCGGGGGAGGGGAGCACGTTTATTGTGGATCTGCCCAGGACGCCGCCGGCGTAGCGGATAGGGCGCATGGAGCATGGCGCATAGAGCATAGGGTCAAAGATAGAGCAAACGCCTCGCCAGCTTTGCCCCGTCAAGGCCCAAATCCCCAAATCACAAGTTCCAAGCACCAATTGCCAAACAAATCTTGATGGTCTCGTAAAAAGGCCGAATATTCCTTTTTCGTCATTCCCGCGCAGGCG
>CBFCZJ010000342.1:0-4274 GCA_965602445.1 uncultured Desulfobacterales bacterium
GAGAAGATCGGAAGGGTCGACCGTCTTCTGGATCCGCCCGAAGGGGGCTTTCACGCCGGCAAGAAGGCCGGTGATTTCACCCATTACGGGGACCAGACCCTGGCGCTGCTCGAATCGGTGGCCGAATCGGGCGGGTTTGACCTTGCCGCATTTGCCCGGTCCTGGCGGGATTTTTTCGCCGGATACGGCGGATATTTCGACCACGCCACCACCGAGACTTTGGAAGGGGTTGCAGCCGGCAAGGAACCGGACAAGGCCGGATCGACCTCCACCGACCTGGGCGGTGCGGCCCGCATCGCGCCGATCGTGTTCGCCTGCGCCGAAGACCTGGATGCGATGGTTGCCGCCGCCCGGCAGCAGACCGCCATGACCCACCGGGCAGAGCCCGTGGTGCGTGCCGCCGAATTCTTGGCCCGGGTTTCCCACCGGGTGCTTTCCGGCAGCGCGCCGGACAAAGCCGTGGCCGAGATCCGGAATGAGGGCTTTTCCAGGGGGGATTTTGGCATGTGGGTCGAAGAGGGGCTGGCCAGCGTCGGCCGCGACACGCGAAGCGCCGTTGCCGGATTCGGCCAGCACTGCGGGGTCATGGCCGCGCTGCCGTCGGTGGTTCATCTGGTGGCCCGGTACCCGAATGACCTCGAAGCCGCCCTGGTCGAAAATGTCATGGCCGGCGGCGATTCCGCCGCCCGGGGCATGGCGGCGGCCATGATTCTCGGCGCCCACGGGGGGCTCGATGCGATCCCCGAGTCTTGGATTGCCGGGCTGTCGGCACGGGACCGAATCGTCGAGCTCCTGGACCGGATCGATAGCGCGTGAGGACTCCTTTCGCCTAGCGGGGGGCCTTGGACAGCCCTTGAATGCAGTCCCTCCTGGTTCTCAGGATCAGGTCAGAGGCAATTGGCTCTGCCTTTAGGAATGAAGAGCAAAAAATACGAAGCACGAAATCCGAAATACGAAATGGTTCGACAGGTTCGACAAGCTCACTGCAGGCAGGCTCACCACCCTGAGCAACGTCGAAGGGCAAATTCAAAATTCGAATGACCGAATGACCAAAACAAGGGCGAATGCAATCTCTGGGAAGCTGCAGTTGTTTTGATCATTCGAATTTTGGTCATTAGGATTTGTTTCGGATTTCGACCTGCCCGCCGATGCCCTTTTGAAGGTGTTTGTTTGAGCACATCTTCGCGAAATAGTGCTCGTCGTATTGCACATAAACCAATACGGCACTGGCAGGCGGGTATTCGGAATTCGGATTTAAATTGCCGGTTGCCTTGCTCCTTAGACTCGAGCGGTTCGGTACAACCTACTTCAACGAATTGGCGCCAAACAACATGACGGATACTGATACGCCTTCAGCCTGGGATCGGGTCTCGATTCACGGCGGCCACAGCGGGCAGTTTTGCCTGCACGCCAAAGACAGCCTCGAGGCGGTGGTACAGGCCTATATCGCCCAAGGCTTTTCCTGGGTGGGCATCACCGAGCACATGCCGCCGCCGTCGGATCGGTTCCGCTACGAGGATGAAGTCGCCGCGGGTCTGAGCGCGGCCTTCCTTCAGGACCGCTTTTCCCGGTACATCGGGGAGGCCCGAAAACTTCAGGAAACCTACCGCGGGCAGATCCGGATCTATGTCGGCATGGAGACCGAAACGTATAGCGGGGCGGCCGCTTTCTGCCGGGAGCTGATCCGCGAACACCGCCCGGACTACCTCGTCGGCTCCGTGCACCATGTCGACGACGTCAACTTCGATTTTTCCGCCCAACACTACCAGGCCGCCGTCTCGGCCGCCGGCGGCGTAGATCCGCTTTACCTGCGCTATTTCGATCAGCAGTACGAGATGATCCGCAGCCTCTCTCCTGCGGTGGTGGGCCATTTCGACCTGGTCCGGATCCATGACCCGGACTACCGGAGGCGGATGGAAACGGCGCCGGTCAAAGAACGCATTCGGCGAAATCTGGAGCTGATCCGCGAGCGGAATCTCATTCTCGAATGCAACGGGCGGGCCTTGGTCAAAGGCGCGGCCGAGCCGTATCCCACCGAGAGCATTCTTCGACGGGCCTTGGCGCTGAACATCGCCGTCGTCCCCGGCGACGACTCCCACGGGGTCGACAGCGTCGGCCTCCACGTCGACCGGGTCGGCCGGGGGCTGGCCGATCTTGGCTTCGATACCGCCTGGAAAGCTCCAATACACTAAAAAAAAAGAAAAAATTATCTTACGATCCCCTATATGGGGTCGTTTACAACCCGCCTTGGATCTGCTAAAAAACTTACTCCGGTGGATGCTTCAAGCGGCAAACACCCGGCAATCAGCGCACCAATCCGCAGCGAACCCGTCAGCAGGACTACTTGCAAAGCGAGCAGGCAGCAGAATCGGAAGATGGTCACCCGTTACGGCAGCAAGCTGGCCCAGGCCTGGAAGAAGGCCTACGAGCGGTTTTTACGAATCCGGGGGACCCCCCAGGAGATCGCTCTCGGTTTTGCCTTGGGGCTGTTTGTCGGCATGTCCCCCTTTCTCGGATTCCACATGGCCATCGCCGTGTTCTTTGCCGCCCTGTTCGAGTGGAATAAGATTTCGGCAGCCGTGGGCGTCTGGATCTCCAATCCCTTCACCGTTCCATTCATCTACCCCCTGACCTACCTTTTGGGGGCCAGGGTCCTGGGAAAAGATGAGGTCTTCCACTTTCCGCACTCCATGGACATGGACTGGATCCTGGAGATGATTCGCAGTGCGCCCGAAACCATCTCGATTCTGACCCTGGGCGGGATCATCATCGGGGTCCCCTTAGGTGTGATCGGATACTTTTTCGCTTACGCCGCCGTGAACAAATATCGGTCGGATATCAAACAGAGGCTGGGCGAACGCAGAGCCCTGCGAAAGGAAAAGATCCGAAAAAAACGGGCGGAAAAACCCCGAAAAATCCGCAATATCGTTCGCAAAGGCGCTTCGCGCCGCAGGAGTCAAGGATAAATTCGCTGGCGCGAATTTATTGGAGGCGGCTTCGCCGCCATTTATAATGAAGCCTGGAAATCCTGGTTCTCAGGATCAGGTCGGCCCTGCCGTTCCGTTCTCGAACGGGATTTGATCAACCGTGAAACTTATCAGCACGTCGCCCTCATGGTCTGGATCTGCGCCCGGTCGCGCCCTTGCAGCGAGGTAAGATGGCGAAATACGGAAACCGACGGGCAAAAAAATCCCAAGCACCAAATACCAAATTTCATGGTGCCTGCTGCGATGTCATCCTGTCTCATCGCGCCGCTGGCATGCGGCAAGCACATCCTCCACCAGGCGCCCGGCCGCCGCGCACTCCAGGCCGAAGGGAAGATAGCCCGCATAGCCGAGCAACGGCATTTCAAACACCTGGAACCGGTGGACGAAGGGTACCGCATATTCCCATTTGGCCAGGCTGAAAACGTTCCACATCTCCCAAAAAAAACCGCATACCAGGGCCGCCAGAGCCGCTGTGACCACCGGGCGCCAGTCTCCGACGGCGATTGCCGAAAGCACTTGGGTTTCCCCTGCCAGGGTCCGCAAAGAGACAAGAATCAGCAGCGGCGAGATCCACAGAAGCGGAAACAGAAGGTTTGGAAAGACGCCGATGAAAAGAAGGCCTGCGCCTGCAAGCAAAAGCACCGCTGCGGCGGCTGTTTTCGGCCGGCGGGGGGCAAAGGGAAAAAAATCGGTAAAGCCGGCGGTGATCCGCGGCAGGTGGGAAAAAAGCCGCTGGGTGCTGAGCACGGCCGGCAGCACCGTGGAAAACGACATGCTTGCCAGCAGAAAATACGTCCAGGCACCATACTGGGAGCCGCTGTAAAACCAGTTCTGCACGAATCGGTTCAGGTATTCGAAAAACCACCAGAACCCCGCGCTGGCCGGAAACAGGGCCAAAAAGAAGCCGGGTCGGGAGGTCATCAGCGAAGCGCCGCTGACTTTCACGTCCAGGGCATTGACCACGAGAATGAACGAGATCCACAGCGGGGTGAAGGTGTGGGGCTGGAAAGGGGCAAAGAAGGGAAAGCGGCTCCAGGCCAGGACCCAGAAGACCGCCGCCGAAAAAAGTGCGGCCCACCCCCACCAGGGAAAGCGGCCGGCCGGACGGCTTTGCGCTGCGCGGCGGGCCGCACAAAGTCCCCGCCAAAGAAGCGGTCCGGCGACCGCGGCAATGAAAAGGGCGTAAAGAACAAAGGCGGCCGGCGAAAAAGGGGCATGCGCCACGTAGCGGCGTTCGGGCGGAAAGGCCAGATATCGGGTTTCGGTAAAGGACATGGGCACGGCCAG
>CBFCZJ010000343.1:0-4271 GCA_965602445.1 uncultured Desulfobacterales bacterium
GGCACGGCAGTGTCGGGAGGACGGACAGATCCATGAAAAATACCACTTCGCTATACTGGGCAGACAACTACATCGAGAAAAGATCCACAGCGGAAAAGGCCATCAATCAGATCCGCCCCGGCCAGCGGGTCTTTATCGGTTCGGCATGTGGAGAGCCGCAGCAGTTGGTCCGGGTTCTCTCGGAGGCGGCCAGGCGTCTTTCCGGGATTGAAATTGTGCGGATGATGAGCCAGGAAACCACCTCTTTGACCGACATCGCCAACCGGACCCACGATTTCAGCCTCAGCCTCCGCACCATCTACTTAGGCTCGGCCGGTGTACCGGAAATCGCCGAAAATCAGCGCTTCATTTCCCCCATGAACATGTCCGAGGTGCCGTCTCTGTTCAAAACAAAAAAACTCCCCATCAGTGTAGCCCTGGTTCAGGTCTCCCCGCCGGACGACTTCGGATGGATGAGTCTCGGCGTCTCGGTGGATGTCACCTTTTCCGCGGCAATGGCCGCAGACATGGTCATCGCCCAGGTCAACTCCCGAATGCCCCGGGTGCTGGGTCAGAGCTTCATCCATGTCAACGACGTCGACATCATCGTGGAGCACGACGAGGAACTGATGGCCGTGGAGCCGCGAAGCTCTTCGGAGGCCGCCACCCGCATCGGCCGGCACATCGCCCGGCTCATCGAAGACGGCGCCACCTTGCAGATCGGACTGGACGCCGCCTCCCAGGCCACCGTCCAGGCGCTGTCAAACAAAAACGACCTGGGAATCCATTCCCAGTACATCACCGACGACATCATGCACCTCTTTTCCAAAGGGGTGATCACCAATCAAAAAAAGCGGCTCAACGAGGGCAAGATCGTCGCTTCGGCCGCCATCGGCTCTTCTTACCTGTACGAGTTTCTCCACGACAATCCCGCCGTCGACTTTCGGCCGTCGGACTATGTCAACGATCCCTTCATCATCGGCCAGCACTATCGAATGATCTCCATGAACGTCGCCAAGGCCATGGACCTGACCGGCCAGGTGGCGGCCGAGGCCATGGCGGAAACATTTTACGCCGGAGTCTCGGGAATACCGGATTTCGTCCGGGGCGCAAAACGCGCCGTCGGTGGAAAATCGATCATTATGCTTTTTTCCACATCCGAAGACGGGAAAAAAAGCAACATCGTTCCAAACCTGGGCGACAACGCCGTGGTGGTTCCCCGCGGCGACGTGCATTACGTCGTCACCGAGTTCGGCGCCGTCAACCTCTTTGGAAAGAGCTTGCAGGAGCGGGCCGTGGGCATGATCAGCCTCGCCCATCCGGATTTCAGAGAAGAACTCTTCGACGCGGCCAAAGAGTCGGGGCTCATCGGAACCGAACGGACGCTGGGAGAGGCGGTTCGCGGCATTTACCCGGTCCGACTCGAGGAAGTCCTGAAGATAGACGGAGAGGAGATCACGATCCGGCCCTCCAAACCGGTGGATGAGCGCCGGATCCAGGAGCACTACTACAACCTCGCCAAGGATGACGTCCTGTCCCGGTTCTTCCATGAGAAGACCAGCTTCGGCCGGGACGAGGTGGAACCCAAATCACAGGTCGATTATGTCAAGGACCTGACGCTGGTGGCCGTTGTGGGTGAATTCGGATTTGGAAAGGTAGTGGCCGTGGGGGAAAGCATGCTGCTGCCCAACGCCAATATGGCCGAGGTGGCCTTTTCCGTGCACCGAGACTACCAGGGAAAAGGCATCAGCCGGCGGATTCTGCGCAAGCTCGCAGACGCGGCCCGGGACAACGGCATCGCCGGCCTCATCGCCTACACATCGCCCCAAAACAAAAAAATGATCAACCTGTTCAAGACGCTCCCCTACAAGGTGAAGACCACCCATGACACCGAGGAACTGACCTTAAGCTGCCGGTTTGACGAGTTGGCATAGCGCTTCGCGCTATGCCGCTGGGAAGCGGGAAGACAAGGCGCTGCGCGCCGCTGGGACGCTGGGATGCAGGGCGCTGCGCGCCGCTGGGACGCTGGGATGCTTGGATGCAGGGCGCTGCGCGCCGCCAGGACGCTGGGATGCTTGGATGCGAAAGGCCAGAAGAACTTCTGTGGGTTTTTTGGTTAAGCATCCCGGCCTCCTGGCCTCCCAGCCTTCCAGCGGTGCCGAAGGCACCTGCCTCCCAGCAGGCGCCGCAGGCGCCGTGGCGCCCTACTCCAGATCCTCGGAGAGCAAAATCGCTTCGGCCACCTGGCGGATGGGCTTTCTGCTGTCCATGCTCCGTTTGCGCATCCACTGATAGGCCTCGTCTCCGGTCTTGCTGCGGCGGCGCATGAGCACCTCTTTGGCGCGCTCCACCAGCTTTCTCGTCTCGAGCTCCTCCTGGATCACCTTGGTCTTGACCATCCATTCCGTGTTGAGAATTGCCATGGCCGCCTGGTGCGCAACGGCCGTCACGAGGTTGATCTCGGTTTCTGAAAAATCGTAGGGCTCGGAGGTAAAGCAGTTCAGCACGCCGATCGCCCGGCCGTCCTTGACCTGCAGCGGCACGCCCAGCATCGATACCAGTCCCATCTTTCGGGCCATTTCCTTTTCCTTGAAGCGGGGGTCGGAAAGGACGTCGGGTACGATCAGGGGCCGGTTTTCAGAGGCAACCAGGCCCACGACGCCTTCATTGAGGCGCAGAGACCGGTCGTTGACATAGTCCGGATCGATGGCCTGGGTTGCCTTGAGCCGGATCATCGGCGGCCGTGCGTTTTCGTCGATCAGCCAAAGGGAGCAGATTTCCACCCCGGTCACCTTGGCCGTCACCATGACGATCAGCTTGAGAATATCCTCCAGGTAAAGATCGGAGGTGATCGCCCGGCTGATGTCCATCAGTCCCTTGATGTACTGGTCGTATGTATCGGGAAGAAAACGGTCCATGGGCAAAAACCAGATGTCGGAGGTCGGAGGTCAGAAACTGCCGGATGTCGGATGTCAGAGGTCAGAGGTCAGAAACTGCCGGATGTCGGATGTCAGATGTCGGATGTCAGCCCTGACGGTTTGCTGTCTTTTTGTCTTTCTGACATCTGACATCTGACTTCTGATATCTGTTTCTTTCTGTCCTCTGTCATCTGTCATCTGTATTCAGCCCTTCTCTGACCTCCGACATCCGTCCCTTGATTTCTTGTACGGAGTCCACCCGGACATTGTCAACGCCGGCGGGTTTCGGGTCCGCAGCCGTCCGGGGCAGCATGCCGGCTTGGATCAAAAAATCGGCGATCCGACGCCAGAATTCTTGCGGATCGGGCGGGCAGTCATTGTGACCGCAGTCCAGGGCGATGAGGCGAACATGGCTGCCTGCCTGCAAAAGCGTCTGTGCGTGGTGAAATCCGACCACGTCATCGTGTCGGCCGTGGACGAGGAGCACCGGCCCGGAAAAGGCTTTCAGGGCCGAAAGATTGTCGAAGGGGTCCCGCACCAGAACGCCGGGGGCCAGGTACCGCCGGGCAAAGGATCGCGCGCTGGTGAAGGTGGAAACCAGGATCAAGGCCCCGGCCCTGCGGTGGCGGGAAAGCTCGCAGACCGCCCCTCCGCCGAGAGAGCGTCCAAAAAAGGCGATTCGATTCGCATCGACCTCCGGCCTGCGGCAGAGCCGGTCATAGGCCGCCTGGAAAATCTGTGAAATCCGCTCCTGGCTCGGAGATCCGCCGGATCTCCCGTAGCCGGGATACTCCACCAGCATCACCCCCACCCCCATCTGACGGAGCGGCGCAAACTCTGCGGGCAGAAAATCGATCAGCTCTCCGTTGCCGTGGGCCACGATCACGGCCGGCGCAGGTGCAGTCCACCTTCCCGCCGGCGGCAAGAACCACGACTCCACCGGACCGAAGCCGGCGTCGACCCACTCGACGACAATGCCGGCATCGGCGGGTGGCCCGGCTCCGGCTTCGAGCAAATAGCGCGGAAACATCAGGGTCCGCTGGAACAGGAACAGCACCAGGCAATACAGCCCGTAGACCAGCAGGGCCCAGACCGCCAGCTTCATCAGGCTTCGCCTGTTCCCCGGCCGATTCCCCGGTAGATCAGCCCCATCTCCTGCATCTCCTTTGGATTGTAGATGTTGCGGCCGTCGATGACGATCGGCTGCTTCAGGAGAATGCGCACCGCCCGCATGTCCAGGTTTCTGAACTCGTTCCATTCGGTCATCACCACCAGGGCGTCGCAGTCTCGAATGGTTTCGTAGGGGTCATCGAAAAGGGCCACGCCGTGAAGTTCTGCTTTGGCGTTTTTCACCGCCGCCGGATCACAGGCGCG
>CBFCZJ010000344.1:0-4236 GCA_965602445.1 uncultured Desulfobacterales bacterium
GGTGCGCCCGGCAGGATTCGAACCTGCGACCTACGGATTCGTAGTCCGGCGCTCTATCCGGGCTGAGCTACGGGCGCAAATATTTCGGAATCGCCTCTATATACAATTTTTCGCCCGTTTTCAAGGGCTATTGTGTTGTCCTTGAATGCAGTTTCGCAATCCTGGTCCTCAGGACCAGGTCAGAGGCAATTGGCTCTGCCTTTCAGCCCGAAGCGAAAAAATTCGAAGCACGAAATTCGAAATACGAAATGGTTCGACAGGCTCACCACCCTGAGCAACGTCGAAGGGCAAATTCGAATGACCGAATGACCAAAACAAGGTCTAATGCTATCTCTAGAGATCTTCAGTTGTTTTGATCATTCGAATTTTGGTCATTGAGAAAGCTTCTTGGGCTGTCAACTGTCTGCACCTGATTGACATATAGATTGGTTTACCATATTTTAGGGTAAAACAATCTGGAGGGTAAGAATGGAACTGGCAAAAATCTCTTCGAAAGGGCAGGTGGTCATTCCCGCTTCCATAAGGAAAAATCTGCGCATTCATGCGGGAATGGTGTTTGAGGTTCAGCAGCGTGCCGATGAAATCGTCTTAAAGCTGAGAAAAAAATCGGCGCTGGAACGGTTGTACGGCGCACTAGAGGGCGAGGCCGTTTTGGATGATCTTGAAAAGGAGCATCGCGATGAGCTTGCCGCGGAGAATCGTTCTTGATGCCTGGGCGCTTCTGGCGCTGATCTTCGGAGAAGAGCCCGCTGCCGGAAAAGTCAAGTCCCTGATCGAACAATACGGCGCGAAATCGTACGCCGTTCACATCTCGTGGATCAATGTAGGCGAAGTCTTCTATACGATTGCCAGAAAAAAAGGCATGGAAACGGCCGAGGCCGTGCTGCAGGATATTCTCGAGCTTCCCGCCCGGTTTCACGAGCCCGGTCGCGACGATGTACTCGCCGCTTCGCGGATCAAAGCCACCCACCGTCTTTCTTATGCGGATGCCTTTGCGGTAAGCCTTGCGGGCAGGCAGGAAGCCGCGGTTTGTACGGGAGATCCGGAAATCCTGGCGTTGGAAGAGGCTTTCAAGGTGATTCGGTTGTCTCGAAAGCACTGACAGGCGAAAAGAAGCGGGATTTTTGCTTCGCTGCCACCATGACAGAAACCGATGAAAAACTCATGATTCTGGCCCTGGCAGAGGCGCGGGCCGCGGGTTCAGCCGGGGAGGTGCCGGTCGGGGCCGTGCTGGCCTCCGCAGAGGGGCACATCCTGGCCTGGGCCCGGAACCGGACCATCGAATTTTCCGATCCCACGGCCCATGCCGAGATCCTGGTCCTGCGCCAGGCCGCCAAAGAGGCGGACAACTACCGGCTGACCGGGACCGTTTTGGTGTCCACCATCGAACCGTGTTTGATGTGCATGGGCGCCCTGGTCCATGCCCGGATCGGACGCCTCGTCTACGGCGTGTCCGACGAAAAATGGGGCGCTGCCGGCTCCCTGTATGATTTTTCCGCCGACACCCGACTGAACCACCGGATCGAGGTCGTCTCCGGGGTAATGGCCGAGGAATGCCGCAGCCTGATCCGCAATTTTTTCAAAGACCGCCGCAAAACCCCTTGATCTGTCCGCCGCGATCCAATAGGGTCCATATTTGCGCGCAATCGATGGCCTCCGGAACTGCCGGAGGCCATCCTTTGCTGTGATAAAAACAGCCCCGCCGGCCAGCGTCGGGGCTTATATGAAACTTCGGTCGAAGCCGGGGTTTTTGTAGGGCACGACCTCCGTGTCGTGCCGATGTGAACGGCACGGAGGCCGTTCACTACAAGTGCCGAGGCTTCGGGGAAGTTTCACTTTTGATCAAACTGGCCGGTTCAGACCAAAAAATTCGTATAAATCTCCCGCCGGAGAATCTTGAATCTGGAACTTTGAATCACGACGTGGTCAGAGGCGGGGCTTGAATAAACTCACGGAAGTGATTTTATGAGGAGTGCATCGTGGCAAACATCATCGTCGTAGGAACCCAGTGGGGGGATGAAGGCAAGGGCAAGGTCGTCGATCTTCTGGCCGAGCATGCCGATGTGGTCATCCGGTTTCAGGGGGGCAACAACGCCGGCCACACCATGGTCGTCGACGGCGAGCAGTTCATCAGCCACCTGGTGCCGTCCGGTATTCTCCAGGGCAAGACCTGCGTGATCGGAAACGGCCTGGTGGTCGATCCTTCGGTGCTGCTGGAAGAGATCGACTACCTGACCGAAAAAGGGATCGACGCCGGTCCGGCAAAGATCCGGATCAGCGAAAGAGCCCACCTGATCATGCCCTATCACAAGGCGGTGGACCTTGCCCGGGAAACCATGAAGGGCGACAAGAAGATCGGTACCACCGGCCGCGGTATCGGTCCTTGCTACGAAGACAAGGCTACCCGCCGGGGGATCCGCTTTTCCGAACTTCTCGACCGGACGACGTTCCTGGAGCGCATCGAACCGATCTTAGACGACAAAAACTTCTACCTGAAAAACTACCTGTCAGCCGAACCACTTGAAAAAGAACCGATTGTCGAGCAATACGCGGCGTTTGCCGAGCGGCTGGCGCCATACGTGGCCAACGTGTCTGTCGAGATCGACCAGGCCGTTCGCAATGGCAAGCAGCTCCTGTTCGAAGGCGCCCAGGGCACGCACCTGGATATCGACCACGGCACCTACCCCTTTGTCACCTCATCAAACACGGTGGCCGGAAACGCCTGCTGCGGCGCCGGGGTCGGGCCCCGGGCCATCGACGGTGTGATCGGCATCGTCAAGGCATACACCACGCGGGTGGGCGCGGGGCCGTTTCCCTCGGAGCTCTTCGACGACATCGGAGACCGGATCCAGGAAAAAGGCGCTGAATTCGGCGCCACCACCGGCCGCCGGCGCCGCTGCGGGTGGCTCGACACGGTGCTGCTGGAAAACGCCGCCCGGCTAAACGGCCTAAGCTCCCTGGCCATCACCAAGCTCGACGTGCTCGACGGCATCGAAAAGCTCAAGATCTGCACCGCCTACCAGCACAAAGGAACGCTGATCGAGCATTTTTCGGCCGACCTGAAGGTCCTGGCCGAATGCACCCCGGTGTACGAAAACCTGCCCGGCTGGGAAGAGGACATCTCCGGGATCCGCCGCTACGAAGACCTGCCGGAAAACACGAAAAACTACCTGCGGCGCATCGAAGAGCTGACCGAAACCAAGATCGGCATCGTTTCGGTGGGCCCGGGCCGGGAGCAGACCATCGTGCTGGAGAATCCGTTTGAGTAACAGCGCATGGGGCAGAGGGCATAGAGCATGGGGCAGAGGGCAAAGGACAGATATCAGAGGTCAGAGGTCAGAAGGACAAAAAAATCACAAGCACCAAGCTCCAAGCATTGTGATTTGAGATTTGATCCTTTTTTCCTTTGGCCTTGAACCTGGAACCTGGAATTTTGAATCTCGCCGGTCAGCGGCGGGGCTGACCTCTGACCTCCGACATCCGGCCCTTTTGCGGTTGACATCCGATGCTGGTTTGGTCTATAGAGGCGGCTTGCGTCGGGAAGTGGCTCAGTCTGGTAGAGCACAGCGTTCGGGACGCTGGGGTCGCTGGTTCAAATCCAGTCTTCCCGACCAACAAAAAAAACCAAAGGCCGGATCAAAAGATCCGGCCTTTTTTTGTCCGCCAGGGATGATCGCCGCACAGCCCTCCGGATGCAAACCTTTCTGCCACGGCAAAGCGGAGGGACGTGCTCTGTCGCGTCCGGGTTTCAGCCACTACGGAGCGTGGCCTTCCAAGGGCTGAACCTCACGGCCACGACGGAGCGTGGCCCTCCAATCAGAACAGCTCCTCGATGTTGATTTTTCCGGGCGCCTTGCCGGACGGCGCCGGGGAAGACCGATCCAGCTCCTTTTCTGCGTATTGTTCTTCCAGCCGATCCAGCACCTCCAGCGTTTCTCTGGGATTTGTCCGTCTGCTGCCCCCGAACGGGAGAAACTGGACGCCGGTCATTTTGGGCTGGTTTGGACCGAGCCCCGACGCCTGCCAACGGACATTTCCCCGCAGGTGGAGCGTGGGTTCGCCGGGCACGTGAAGTTGGATCAGAATCTTCTGATCCATTGTTAAAATGGATTCACATTCGAATCCGACGCCGCCCTTGCTCAGATTCACCAGGTCAAACGGCCCGGAAAACCCGGAAAACAGGCCGAAAACCCCGGCCCTTTTCACGCTGATCTTGGCGCCGGAAATTTCAAACCG
>CBFCZJ010000345.1:0-4212 GCA_965602445.1 uncultured Desulfobacterales bacterium
TTCTATCCGGGGAAAATGCAATTCTTGATCAAACTGGCCGGTTTAGACCAAAAGATTCTTTTAAATCTCCCGACGGAGAATCTGGAATCTTGAATCTGGAATTTTGAATCCCACCGCTGGACGCCCTCAGTGGCCGGTAATCGGCTCACTGCTCGGACCGGGGCCCCTGTTGACCGTAGGTGCCTTTTCCTATACAGAATTGAGAGTTTTTGCATGCACGGAAATTGCTGCACTCTATTGGGGGTGGCTTTCAGCAGCTCAATGGCTTATCAGCTCAACAGCTGTCTCTACAGGAACGGAATCGTGGACAAAAAACTTCAAGTCTTTGCCATCCGGGCCATTGCAGGCCTTTTTTTTGCCGTGATCATCTCCCGCTTTTTCAAGCCGGACGCGGGCGTACCCTACATCGTCGGTCTGGCCGCGATCCTGGTAGCGCTGGCCTATTTCGCGGAGTTTTTGCGCAAACGCAAAAACAGATAAAATCGCTGATAAATTCGCTGGCGCGAATTTATAAGAGTTTCGCGTTCCGCGAAACATAATTAAAAAAAATTGGCGGCCCTACCGACGCGTTCTAGCCGGCAGGAGAGACGATGGTCGTCGGCCGGCAACAAGGCAGGCCATACCCGCCTTGCGGCAAGCACATCGGATATCGCCTCCATCCAACTCACAGGAGCTTCTACACCTTGAAGCAGATTATATTAGGAACCGCCGGTCACATCGATCACGGAAAGACCAGCCTGATCCGGGCGTTGACCGGCATCAACACCGACCGGCTCAAAGAAGAGCAGGAGCGCGGGATCACCATCGAGCTCGGGTTTGCCTCCCTGGACCTGGCCAGCGGCTATCATGTGGGCATCGTTGACGTGCCGGGGCACGAAAAATTCGTCAAGAATATGGTCGCCGGCGCCACCGGCATCGACCTGGTGGTCATGGTGATCGCCGCCGACGAAGGGGTCATGCCCCAGACCCGGGAGCACATGGAAATCTGCACGCTTCTGGGAATCGAGCACGGATTTATCGTCTTGACCAAGATCGATTTGGTCGATGAAGAGTGGCTGGAACTGGCCACAGAAGATGTGCACGAGTTTGCCCAGGGAACCTTTCTGGAAGGAAAACCGATCATCCCGGTTTCCGCCTCTACCGGCGAGGGGATCGACCGGTTCACGGTCGCACTGGAAGAGGCCTGCGAACAGATTCCGGACCGGCCGGCGACCAGCCTTTTTCGTCTGCCGGTGGACCGGGTGTTTACGATGCGGGGATTCGGCACTGTGATTACCGGCACCGTGGCCTCGGGTCGGGTGCGGCTGGGAGACGCGGTGATGATCTATCCTTCCCGGGCCACGGCCAAGGTCCGGGGAATCCAGGTGCACAACCAAAGCGTGGAGGAGTCCGAAGCCGGCCTCCGGACGGCCATCAATTTCCAGGGGCTGCAAAAATCCGACGTACAGCGGGGGGAGGTGCTTTCTGTTCCCGGAGGGCTCGAGTCGAGCTACATGGTCGACCTGGAGCTGGCCTACCTGAAGAGCAACCCCAAGGCGATGAAAAGCCGGACCCGGGTTCGATTCCACACCGGTACCAACGAAATCATCGGTCATATGGTCCTCCTGGATCGGGACGAACTCAAGCCCGGCGAGAGGGCCTACACACAGATCCGGCTGGAGGTGCCGGTCGCACTGGTCAAAGGAGACCGGTTCGTCATCCGAAGCTACAGCCCGATCCGCACCATCGGCGGCGGTCGCGTCCTGGACCCGATCCCGGCCAAGCACAAACGGTTTCGCTCCTCTGTCTCTGAGCACCTTCAGGTGCTGGCCAAGGGAACCGACGAGGAGGTGGCCCTCCGACAGATCGAGGCGGCCGGGCACCGCGGGATTTCCTTTCAGCACCTGCAGCTTGTTTCCGGGCGCCACCAGAAGGATCTCGACAAAATGCTCCAGGGGCTGCTGTCGAAAAAAACCGTCTCCCTCATCGACAGGGAACAGCGGCTCTACGTGCACCGGCAGACTGCAGATCAGGCCAGGGAGGGCATTGTTCGGGTACTTAAGGCCTATCACAAGAAGCACCCCCTCAAGGGAGGCATGTCCAAAGAGGAGCTCAAGTCCAAGGTGCCGGAAGCAGGCGGCGGAAAGCTCTTTAGCCAGGTGCTTTCCCAGATGGCTGCCGAGAAAACCGTCGCCCAGGAGGGAGACCAGGTCAGGCTTTTCGATCATCGCGTGTCGCTTGGCGCCGACCAGGAGGATGTGCGAGACAAAATCCTCGATTTGTACCGGGACCGCGGGCTGATGCCCCCGTATTTCAAGGAGATCGGAGAGTTGCTGGGTCTCGATGCGGCAACGGCCAAGGATGTCCTGATGCTTCTGGTTGACGAGGGTCGAATGGTCAAGGTAAAAGAAGATCTGTACTTTCATGCCGATGCGCTGGCCGATCTTCGGTCCCGGCTGATCGATTTTCTCCAGAAAAACGAGGAGATCACCACGCCTCAGTTCAAGGACATGACCGGCGCCAGCAGAAAGTATGTGATCCCGCTGCTCGAGTACTTCGATTCCAACAACGTCACCCTCCGGATCGGAGACAGCCGCAAGCTGAGAAAAAAGACCTGAACCCCGGCGGCCCGAAGGAAAGCCGCCAGCACGGATCGAGGCATCATGGAAAACGAAACCCCTCAAGAACCTCCGCAGATCGAAGACGTCAGCGACGTCAAAAAGGATCCGGAGTTTAAAAAATTCGCACTTACACGAATTCTTGTCGGCATTGTCGCCGCGGTCCTGCTGCTCTGGGGAGGCGTCGTGGTGATCGGCTTTTTTGATCAGGATCAGCCGCCGATTCAGATGGAAACAGGAAAAACCGGCCACTCCGCAGAGACGACAACGACCACCGAATCTCCCGCGGCGGCAAAGGCCCCGGCAGCAGAGGCCCATGCAGCGGCCGAAGAAGACCATGGGCCGGCGTCAGAAACCACGGCGTCCCCGGAGACGGCCCACGGGGCTCCGGCCGCTTCTCAACCCCCCGTCGGTGAGCATGGTGCACCGGCGGCGCCGAGCGGCCCTCCGGGGGTGGCCTTTACAGAAGCCTTGATCGGCCCGCTCAACTATGAACTGCGTGAGCGGTTCTGGGGCTGGCGGCCCAACGACATTCTTAACGTCACCGACAATGTCAACAACATCCAGCTCGGCGTGCTGGAGGTGACCCGCCGTGCGACCGTCCAGTTGAATGAACGGATTTCCAGAACCGGCACCACTGCCTCTTTGGACCCCCATCTGAATCAGGCGATGAACTGGCTCATGGTCAAGGCCGATGAGTACTGGTTTCCCTCTGCCGAAACCAAGTACAAGGACGCCATGGACGAACTGGGTATCTATCGGGACCGGCTCCGGCGGGGCGAGGCGGCTTTTTTCACCCGGGCCGACAACCTGATTCCGCTTTTGGCCGCTTTCGAAGACCTTTTGGGAAGCTCCGACGAGAACCTGGTCAAGCAGTTTGAAGACGACGGAGAGCCGGTCAGCCACTTCATGGCGGACGATTACTTCTACTACGCGCAGGGAGTGGCCATGGCCATGCACCAGATCATGGAGGCGGTTGCCGTCGACTTTCACCCCACCCTGGAAAACCGCAACGGGGTAGACGTGATTCACCATGCGATCCACTCGCTGGACATCGCCAGAAACATCAGGCCCTGGTATATCACGGACGCGGACCTGGACGGAATCCTGGCAAACCATCGGGCCAACATCGCCGCCCCCATCAGCCACGCCCGCTTTTATGTCAACGTGCTGATAAAAACCTTGTCGACGTAGCGCGGAGCGCTACGTCGACGCTGGGACGCTGGGACGCTGGGAGGCCAGGAAGCATAAGACCGCAACTAACTTTACGTTTTTTTCTAAAGTCGTTTTCCGTTTTGCATTCGGTTTATCTCTGACGCCGCAGCGATGACCGCCTCCCCATTCGGCGCATCCTTAAACGCTTTCCAGCTTCCTAGCCTCCCAGCCTTCCAGCCTTCGAGCTTTCCGGCTTCCCAGCAGCGCGGAGCGCTAAATCCGCTCGGTGAACTGCGCTGCCAGATAGTCGGAGAACTGCATGCCGTAAAGAGTGGGCGCCCATTTGGCGTCCCGGCGCTGCAGCATCCCGTTTGCCTCGAGATCCCGCACAAGGTTCCCGAAAAGCCGGTCAAACGAAACGGAAAAGCGGCGATCGAAGGCGGCCGTATCGATGCCGTCG
>CBFCZJ010000346.1:0-4208 GCA_965602445.1 uncultured Desulfobacterales bacterium
GCCCGGCGGATTCTGGCGGCGGCGGCAAAGCTCGGTCTTGTTGCGGCGGTTTTGCTGCTGGCCGCGATGGTGATCGGCTGGGGGCTGCTGCAGAGCGAGGGGGTCAGAAAACGCCTTCTTTCCTATGCCTTGTCCAAGGCTTCCGAACACATATCCGGCCAGGTCGATGCCAAGCGGCTCGACGGCGGGTTTCTGACCGGATTTGAACTGCAGCAGGTATCGGTAAGCCGGGGGCAAGAGGCGGTTTTTTCCGTCGACACCCTGTCCGTCCGCTACTGGCTGCCGGAAATTTTCGGCGTCCCGCCGCGAATTCGTTCGGTCGACCTGAAAGGATTGGCCCTTCATCTTGAGCGGGAATCCGACGGCACCTGGAACTGGGAGCGGCTTTTTCCTCCTCGACCTGCGCGGGAGCCTTCTTCCGGCGCTTTGGCGGGCGCAGCCTTTCTGATCCGGCGGATTCGGATACAGGACGGCCGGGTCGATATGATCGACCCGGAGGCGGAAACACCGAAAAAAATCAGCTTCCGGGACCTTGAGATCGAGACCCGGCTTTCGATCGGTGAAACCATTGCCCTGGATCTGCAGCGCCTGTCGTTTGCAGCCGAACCCTCCGGTGCTGTCCTGAAAAATCTCCGGGGCCGGGTGTCCTACCGAACGGTCGATCGAACGATCCTCTTCAAAGCGCTTGTTGTGCAGACCCCCGGCTCCCAGGCCGCCGTGGAAGGAAAGCTGGCCCTGGCCGCTGAGCCGGCAGCGGTGGACCTGGTCATCGAAAGCCCCGGAATCGATCTGGGCGAAGTCGGCCGGATAGCCCGAATCGAGCGGTTGGCTGAGGGGAAGATGAGCGGGAGGCTGCGGGTTTCGGGCCCCTTGTCGGATCTGTCCTATGAGGCCGATCTCAGCGCGGCGCCGGCCCGTCTGCAGGCAGAGGGAACCATTTCCGGTCTTTTGTCCGGACCACCGGTGATCGCGCTGTCTGCCTCGGTCCATGGATTGGATCCGGCCGCCCTGCCGCTTGCCGACAACCCCGCTCCTTCCGGGGAACTGAACGCAACGGTCACTGCCCGGCTTGCCGCCGCCGGCCCCATCCCCCAAGGCCGGCTGACCCTTCATTTGCTGGCTTCCCGTCTGGCCGGCATCGATCTGCGGTCCGGCACGGTTCATGCCGATTCTGCCGGCGGCCGCCTCTCTGTTGTGGTGGGCGACCTGACTACCGGATTCGGCCGGCTAAGCGGCCGGGGACAGATTCTCGGTTTCGGGCAGGGGCAGGACCGGTTGTCTATTCAGGCGGATGTCGCCGTCGACGAGCTCGACCCGGGACGGATGTTGGCGGACGAACGGATTAAGGGGGCGCTTTTCCTGCACTTTCAGGCAGAGGCCGACATCCCCCTGGCCGGCGCGGGCCGCGAAGTCAAAAGGCCGATCAGGGGGCATCTGATCGGGAGGCTGACGTCCTCCAGTATTGCCGGAACCGCCATCGAAGGCGGTAGTTTCGATTTGCGGTGGGACGACGGCCGCCTCCGGCTGGCCCCGGTTTTCCTCGATGCCGCCGGCGCCAGCGGTACTGCCGAGGGGGAAATCGATTTTCAAAAAAGAATGTGGGACCTTGACCTGTCTGCCAGGATTGCCGACATCGCCAAATTCCGGGAGAAGGTCACCCCGTTTTTTCCCACCCTGGATACAGGGGCTGCCTTGGCCGGGTCCGTCGCCGCCGATGCCGGCCTCCGGGGAAGCTGGAAACATCCAAGAATCGAGGCATCCCTGGAGGGAAAAGGCCTGCGCTACGGCCCGCACCGCCTGGCCGAAGCCTCGCTTAGCGTCGAGTCGGCCGGCACGCTGGATGACGGCCGGATCGGGCTCGAGCTCGAAGCTACCGGCGCTGAAATCGAAAATCGACGCATCGACCGGATCAAGACGGCCGCCACCGTCACCCGGGACCAAATCGAGGCGAATCTGGCGGCGGACCTGCCCGAAGGGATTCACATCGAAGCCAAAGGATCGGTTGCCCCCTGGATAGAACCGGTGCGAGGGATCACCCTTGTCAAGGCAGGTTTGTCCGGCAAAGGGGTTTCGGTGAACAACGAGGGGCCGATCCGCCTCACCCTTTACCCGAAGGGGATCGAAATCAAGTCCCTGAGGCTGGCTTCCGGCGATGCCAGGTTCTGGGCGGCCGGCGCCGTCACCGCCGACCGGGCAGATGAACTCACCATCGGGGTCTCGGCCCTGAACCTTTCACGAATCGGGCAGTTCTTCTCCGAACCGCCTGCCGCAGACGGCATTGCCTCAGGAACCCTGACCGTCAGCGGCGTGCTTTCCGCCCCGGAAATCAAAGGAAGTTTCCAGCTTGCCCAGGGCCGCGCCGGGGGCCTTTCACCCCTGGAACTGGAATGCGATATCTCCTTTGTGCAGGAGCAGCTCAACGTCGAGGCAACGCTTCGCGGCCCGGCCGGTGAACGCGCATCGGCCGCCGGAAGCGTTCCGGTCCGTTTATCCTTGCTCCCCTTTTCCGCCGGATGGGCCCCCGGCGAACTGAACATGACGGCTTCGGCCGAAGACTGGCGGCTTTCTGCGCTGCCGGTGCCCTTGCCCGGACAAGTGCAGCCCGAAGGCCGTCTGAACCTCTCGGTCAGGCTCGCCGGTACTGCGGCGTCACCGGCAGCGGTGCTGGATGCAACGTTGTCGGACGGAAGCGTTCTGTTTCCGGGGAAAGCCCAAGAGCGGTTCAGTTTTTCCTCCCTTGCACTGACGGCCGACTGCCGCGGCGGAAAGGCGGCGGTCCAGGCCGAGATGAGGCGCAAGGATCTGGTCCTGGCCAGCCTGGAAGGGACCGTGCCGCTCCGGTTTTCCCTCGATCCGGCAATGTTTTCTCCCGCCCCGGACGGCCTGGAAGCAGAGATTTTCGCAGACGGATTCCGGGCATCGGCCCTTCCGATCCCCGCCCGCTTTGGGGTGGATCTCGACGGACGGCTGAAAGTCGATCTGCGGCTGTCCGGCGCTCTTTCCGCCCCCGAGGTCAACGGCACGCTGGCTTTAGAGAAAGGGCGGCTCGTGCTGCCCCGGTACGGCCTTTCCTACGAGGAGGCTTCTGCCCGGCTCCTGATCGAAAAGGGGCGGTTGACGATAAAGGACCTGACCCTGTCCGGGGACACCGAGGGGCGGGTCGCTGCCGACGGAAGCATCGATCTGGAGGGCTTGCGGCCGGTCCGGTTCGATCTGAATCTCTCGGGAGACAACCTGCTCCTTTCCCATCGTCGAACCCTGACCGCCCGGGTTCGGCCGGCTCTTTCCCTCACCGGCCGGCCTGAATCCCCCGCCCTTTCCGGTGAGCTCACCATCCTGGAAAGCCGGTTGAACCTGGATCGTCTGTCCGACCAGGGGCCAGCCGAGATCCAGGTGATCGGCGAGAGGCAGGCCGATTCGGACACCGTGGTGATCGGGTCGGCGGCAGAAACCGGTTCTTCCTTCCTGGCGCCTCTTTTTGCAGACGTTGCGGTCGTCATCCCCAAGAACAGCTGGATGAGGGGTCAGGGGCTCAACGCAGAGATCGGCGGTGATATCCGGCTGCAAAAGAAGCCGGGCGGGCCCTTCACGCTCACCGGGAGCCTTTCCACCCTTCGCGGCTTTTACGTGTTCCAGGGAAAACGGTTTGCCATCAACGAGGGGACGGTGACCTTTATCGGACTCGAAGAACCGAACCCCAACCTGGCGATCGAAGCCGAGGCCAGGATCAAAGACGTTCAGGTTTTCATCCGGATTTCCGGAACGGCCCGGGACATCCGCCTGACGCTGGACAGTGACCCGGCCATGGATCAATCGGAGATCATTTCCTTCATTGTGTTTGGAAAATCGGGGCAGGACATGAAGACCGGCGAGGCGATCAGCGCCGAGGCGGCCGCCCTCAAGATGGCCGGCAGTCTGACGGCCTCACAGCTCAACGAGATCTTCGGCGATGCGTTCATCGTGGATACCATCTACATCGATCCCGGCGGGGGGGACCCGGGGCAGGGGACCATTTCCATGGGCAAATACGTCACCTCCGACCTGTTCGTCAGCTATCGGCAAAGCTTCGACCTGGAGCAGCTCCACCAGCTCGAGGTCACCTACGAACTCACCCCGAATCTGGACCTGGAGACCTTGATCGGAGACGACAAGGGATACGGGGTGGATCTGTTCTGGAAGATGGACTACTAGCCCTGTTCAGAAACGCT
>CBFCZJ010000347.1:0-4194 GCA_965602445.1 uncultured Desulfobacterales bacterium
CCTTAGGCATCGGTGAATTTTCCAAGGCCGGTTGGTCCGGCTACGCGCCATTGACGGAAATGCCCTACAGCCCCGGCACGGGGGTGGATTATTGGATATGGGCGTTTCAGATCGCCGGCATCGGCTCTTTGCTGACCAGCATCAACTTTCTGGTGACTATTTTGAAAATGCGCGCCCCCGGGATGACCCTCATGCGCATGCCCATCTTTGTCTGGACGAGCCTGTGCACGGTCATCCTGATGGTCCTGGCATTTCCGGTACTGACCGCGGCCCTGGGCATGTTGACCCTCGATCGATATCTGGGTATGCATTTTTTCACCAACACCTTCGGCGGCAACATGATGATGTACACCAACCTGTTCTGGATCTGGGGGCATCCGGAAGTCTACATCGTGGTCCTGCCGGCCTTCGGTGTCTTTTCGGAAGTCGCCGCCACCTTCTCCGGCAAACCGCTGTTCGGCTATACTTCCATGGTCTATGCCACCATCGCGATCATGCTCCTATCCTTTGCCGTCTGGGTGCATCATTTCTTCACCATGGGCGCCGGCCCCGACGTGAACATCTTCTTCGGTATCACCACCATGATCATCGCCGTTCCTACCGGGGTGAAGATTTTCAACTGGCTGTTTACCATGTTCCGCGGCCGCGTTCGATTCACCACCCCCATGCTCTGGACCCTGGGGTTCATCACCACCTTTTCGGTGGGGGGGATGGCGGGCGTCCTGCTGGCCTCGCCGCCGGCCGACTACGTGCTGCACAACAGTCTGTTTCTGATCGCCCATTTCCACACCATGCTGATCGCCGGCTCGCTGTTCGGTTACTTCGCCGGCTATTCATACTGGTTTCCCAAGGCCTTCGGCTTCACCCTCGACGAAAAGTGGGGCAAAGCCTCCTTCTTTGCCTGGCTGATCGGTTTCTATCTCGCCTTTGTGCCCCTGTATGTGCTGGGTTTCATGGGCATGCCCCGCCGCATGGCCCATTACGACAACCTGGCCTGGCATCCCTATCTGATCGTCGCCGCCGTCGGTTTGGCCGTGATCCTGCTCGGCGTCTTTTGCCAGATGGGGCAATTGGCCGTCAGCATCCGCCAGCGCCGCACCCATCGGGACCTGACCGGCGACCCATGGGACGGCCGCACCCTGGAGTGGGCCATGGCCTCTCCGCCGGCGGTCTACAACTTTGCCACGACGCCTCGGATCGACGGCATCGACGCCTTTGCGCGGATGAAGGATAAGGACAGGGCGCACCGCAGACCCCAGCGCTACCACGATATCCATCTGCCGAAAAACACGGGATTGGGGTTCATCAACGGGATACTGTTCTTTTTGTTCGGCTTTGCCGCAACCTGGTACATCTGGTGGCTAGCCGCCGCCTGTGTGCTGGCCATCTTGACCACCATCGTTTCCCGCGCAGCCGACGAAGACATCGAGTACAGGCTTTCTGCGGCCGAAGTGGAACGGATGGAAAATCGGCGCCTGCAGCAGCTGGCATCCGTGACCGCGGAGGGCAAGTAAGCGGCGAACTTGATCTTTATACCCATGGCGGAGGACTTAAAAGGCTTCTGCCGTTGCCGGGAGAAGGCCAAAAGGCACGAAATTCGAATTCCGAAATTTCGATCATTCCAGTTCGTTTCGATATTCGTGCTTCGGGTTTCGAATTTTGGGAGGAATGCTCACGAAAAAAAATGACTTTGCAGAATCCGCAATCGGACTTGCGAGAAGTCCGGGCGAGTCCTCCAGTTCATAGAAAGGGGTGGGGTAGAGGATGACCACCAATGCGTTGACGGGCGTGCATGCGGGCCAAGCCGAACCCGCCGACACCATCGACAACCAGATATTCGGCTTCTGGCTCTACATCATGAGCGATCTAGTGCTGTTTGGGACGCTTTTTGCCGCCTATGCAGTCCTGGGCCAGAATTACGCCGGTGGACCCACCGGCAGGGACCTGTTCCATCTGCCCGACGTGTTTGTCGAAACCATGCTTCTTCTGGTGAGCAGTGCAACCTACGGGCTGGTCATGCTGGCCCTTTACAGGCAGCGCAAGGGGCAGGTCCTGCTGTGGCTCGTCGTTACCTTCCTGTTGGGCCTTGGATTCGTCGGCATGGAAGCCAAAGAGTTTTCGGGACTGATCCTTGAGGGCAGCGGCCCTCAGCGCAGCGCTTTTCTTTCGTCCTTTTTTACTCTGGTGGGCACCCATGGCAGCCATGTCATCGGAGGGCTGGTCTGGATGGCGGTCATGATGGTTCAGGTGGCCGCCAAAGGATTGACCGCCCCGGTGCAATCCCGGCTGATGCGGCTGAGCATTTTCTGGCACTTTCTCGATATCGTTTGGGTGGCCGTATTTACCATGGTGTACCTGATGGGAGCGATGTAAATGAGTCAAACCCCCATGGAGCGGGCCGGCATGGGCCCGCCAAGTTTCAAGGCATACGCCGTCGGCTTTCTTCTTTCGATCCTGCTCACGGCCGCAGCCTTCGGGATCGTAGTATACGGCGGGGGAATTTCCCGCCATGTAGTTCTGGCGGCCATTGTCGGCGCCGCCCTGCTGCAGATTCTGATACAGCTGCACTGCTTTTTGCACCTGGATACATCGTCTGCGGCGCGCTGGAATGTGCTGGCGCTGGCGAGCACTCTGATCATCATGCTCCTCTTTATCGGCGGAACACTCTGGATCATGAGCAACCTCAACGCCCGCATGATGTAAACGATGGGTATTCAAACGATCGATATGGCTCAAAGACCGGCCGGAAGCTTTCCTCCCGGCGATAGCCGGACTGCGTCAATCCGATGGATGCCAGACCCAAGCCGGCTTGACGCGGGCGAGGGCCTCGGCGGGTGGAGGCATGACCCCACCGTAAACTACCTTATGGCGGCCAAGCCGGGAATCGTTATCGGAAACGCCGTTTCCACAGCCGGCGCATTTTTGATGGCCGCCAAAGGCGGCATCGACATCGGCCTGCTGCTGGCAACGGTGCTGGGCGTGTCTCTCGCGGTCGCTTCCGGCTGCGTCTTCAACAACTGCATCGACAGGGATGTGGATCGAAAAATGACCCGCACCCGAAGCCGGGTGCTGGCCAGAGGGCTCATGTCGCCCCGTGCCGCGGTTTTTTATGCACTGCTGCTGGGCATCGCGGGAATCGGGGTTCTGTACAAGGCCACGAATCTGCTGTGCCTGTCCATCGTGCTGGTCGGTCTGGCGATTTACGTGGGCGCTTACAGCTTGGGGCTGAAGCGCCGCTCTGTTAATGCTGTGCTGATCGGCAGTCTGGCCGGCGCCGCTCCGCCTCTGGCCGGATACTGTGCAGTCACCGCCCGGTTCGACTTGGGGGCGCTGATCTTGCTGGTCTTCTTCAGCGTATGGCAAATCCCTCACGCCCACGCCATCGCCGTTTACCGCCGGCAAGACTTTGCCGCGGCGGGCCTGCCGGTGTTGACAGTCATCCGGGGAGTGTCCGTGGCCAAAAGACACATCCTGATTTCGATCGTCGTATTTACCGGGGCCGCTATGATGCCGACCGCCGCAGGTTACACCGGTATGCGTTTCCTGATCGTGGCCGCCTCGCTGGGACTGGTCTGGCTGGCCATGGCCTGGCAGGGCTTGCGCACAACCGACGACCGGCGCTGGGCGAAACGGCAGTTCATCTTCTCCATCGTGAGCATCACGGTGCTGAGCGCCATGATGGCCGTCGACTTCACCCCGGCGGCCGGCCTTTGATCATTTCATGGGGTGCCGGAGGGCGGCGTTTCGTTGCCGTCTGAAACGTCGCCTTCCTAAACTGCGATCAGGCCAGCTCGAAGCGGTCAAGGTTCATGACCTTGTCCCACGCCGCCACAAAGTCGTCGACGAACTTTGCCTGGGCGTCCTCGCATCCGTAGACTTCGGCCAGGGCCCGGAGCTGGGAGTTGGCCCCGAAGATCAGATCGACGCGGGTGCCGGTCCACTTCAGCTCGCCGCTTTTGCGGTCGCGGCCCTCGAACACGTCTTTGTCTTCGGCGGTCGGCTTCCACACCGTGTCCATGTCGAGCAGGTTCACGAAGAAGTCGTTGGTAAGCGTCTCCGGCCGGCTGGTGAAGACGCCGTGCGGGGACTGGCCGAAGTTGGCGTTCAAGACGCGCATGCCGCCGACGAGAACCGTCATCTCCGGGGCGGTCAGCGTCAGCAGCTGGGCTCGATCCACCAGCAGCTCTTCTGCCG
>CBFCZJ010000348.1:0-4176 GCA_965602445.1 uncultured Desulfobacterales bacterium
CTGGAAAAACAGGAACCAGGGGTCAGTAGCCGCTATTCAGCAGAAACAACAGAAGAAAAAGGGTTATACTCCTGTCCCTTGGCTTCTGTTTTTGCCCCATGCCCCATGCGCTATGCCCTATGCGTATTTTGAACCCAGACCCCAGAACCCTGAACCTATAACCCAGAACAGGGAGTTGTGCTTGTCTTCCGGGCGCTCGACGAGTAGACTAGCTTTTCTGAATGGGGCCGTGATGATCGCACCGAATATCGCCGACGGGGGGGCAATGGAAACCATCGATGTCCACGAGGCCGAAACCCATCTTTCAAATCTGCTGGAACGGGTTCGCGAAGGAGAGGAGATTATTATCGCCAAGGCTGGAAAGCCCTGTGCCAAGCTGGTTCCCTTCCAATTCGAGATCGTCGATATCGAGGAAGGGGTGCCGGAAGTTGCCGAAGACGACGCGGCCGACGATTTTTTCGAACCGCTGGATTTGTCGGATATCGAACCATGAAGAAAGAGACAGATGTCCAGGCTTCGCCTTCGGCTACGCCCGGCAGGCGGAGGTCCCGTCTTGAGGCTTCGCTCTTTGAGCTTCCGTCTTCGTAAAAAAACAACTGCGGCGGGACAGGTCGCCGCGGCATTCAGAGATCAGATGTCAGATGGAAAAGCCGAATGCCCTATATGTTCTTTTCAGACCGCTGGCCTCTGACATCCGATCTCGGGTAGTTCCGAAGCCCACGAAGGCCGGGCTTCCGGCCCTGTCGCCACTAAACGTTCTACTTCATGTCCTGGCAAAATTGCCTTTACTTCCTATCAGGGATTGATAATTTGGGCAAAGGTCCGAAAGGGCCGGGGGTCGCCGGACGCCGCTCGGGCCGGCGGACAAACGGCGCGGCCTGACAGACAAATACAAGCCAGACACCGAACCAAAGGAGGGATTCATGGAACTTTCCACCACCTACATGGGGCTTTCCCTGAAGAGTCCGATCATCGCCGGAAGCTCGGGGATGACCAGCTCGGTTGACAAAGTCAAAGCACTGGAGGCCCACGGGGCCGGGGCCGTGGTGCTCAAGTCGATTTTCGAAGAAGAGGTGCACTACGAATATGCGGATTTCATGAAAAAGGCCAAGGAAAAATTCGGCGATCCGAAATATTTCGACTACGAGGGCCAGCGCAGCCCCATCGAATACTACGACTACGTCATCCGCGAAGAGAACCTGCAAAAAAACATCTCCCTGGTGGAATCCTGCAAAAAGGCGGTCTCCATTCCGGTGATGGCCAGCATCAACTGCTTTTTTTACTCTGTGGAGTGGCTCTCCTACGCCGTGAACCTGGAGCAGGCCGGCGCCGACGCCCTGGAGCTGAACATGTTCTTTCCCCCCACGGATTTCAAGCATTCCAGGGAGGAAAAAGAGGCGCTCTATTTTGAGATCACCGAGAAGGTGACCCAGGCGGTTTCCATCCCGGTAGCCTTGAAAATCAGCCCCTACTTCACAGACCTGGGGCCCATGATCCAGCGGCTGTCCAAGACCGGCATCCACGGCATCGTGCTGTTCAACCGGTTTTTCAGCCCGGATTTCGACATCGACAAAATGACGGTCAAGCCGTCGTTCGTGTTCAGCACCCCGGCCGAACTGGCCCTGTCGCTTCGCTGGGTCGCCGTGATGGCCAACAAGGTCGACTGCAGCCTGGCGGCCTCCACGGGCGTGCATGACAGCACCGCGGTCATCAAGCAGATCCTGGCCGGGGCCGACGCGGTCCAGGTGGCTTCGTGCCTGTATAAAAACGGGCCGTCCTACATCGAAACGCTCCTGGAAGGGGTCGAGCAGTGGATGGAGAAGAAGAAGTTCGAGGATCTGGACGACTTCAAGGGGCGCCTGAGCCAGGAGCAAAGCACCGATCCGGCCGTCTACGAGCGGGCCCAGTTCATGCGCTACTTCGGCGGCAAGGAATCGATCACCCTATAGACGCTGGGAAGCTGGGAGGCCTGGAGGCTGGGAGGCACGAAGGCTGGGAGGCTGAGAGCGCTGCGCCCCAGTTGCTGAGCTGCTGATAAGCGGAAAACCACACGGCCAAGGGCAAAAACGGCGGGTATTTTGTGCTTTTGTTTCGCTGCGGGAGTTTGTGCAAAAACCAACAAAAAACCGGTCCGTGTGCGGCAGCGGCGGGGCTGCATCTCTCCGGGCCAGCGGAGGCGGGTGGCCCTATCCTTGTATCCGGATCCGACCACTCGGAGGCATGGCCAAAGAAACCTCTTTCTTACAGGAGCCCAGCCGTGAAAATCGTCTCTTTTTTTTGGGCCGTATTGCTGGCGATCACCTGCCTGTCTTTTCCCTCCGTCTGTCTTGCTGAAGAGCCGATCGTCGACGTGGTCGTCATGAATGACGGGACCGTGATCAAAGGAACCATCATCAAGCTCAACACCCGGCAAGTCGTCATCGAGACCCTGGAGGGAGAGACGGTCAGCCAGGCATTTGAAGACGTCTACACTTTCAAGGAAGAGTCCCTGGCGCCGGCGGGAGACGCGATCGCGGCCGGCCCGGGCGAGCAGTCGGCCCCCTTTTTTGACCGCCATGGATGGGCGGTGGGGGCGGAGGTATACACCGTCACTTACGAAGAGCCCGGCCTCATGGAACAGACCGGCGTGATGGCCGGCCTGGCCGGTTCCTACGCCTATCACGACGGGTGGATGCTCAGGGCCGAGCTTCGCCTTGCTCAGGGCAAGGTGGACTACACCAGCCGTAATACCGGCAGCATGTCGGACATCGACGACGCGCTTATAGAAACGAGAGTCCTTGTGGGATACGATGTGATGATGTCCGATTTTGGTGCCGTGACTTTCTTTTCGGGGTTCGGCTACCGGTACCTGGAAGACGATTCCGCCGGCCGGACCACCACCACCGGACATTGGGGCTACGGCCGGGAGTCCAACTATTTCTACTCTCCCATCGGCATCGAATCCGTTTCCCGGCTGGCCGAAAAATGGCGGCTGTCCTTTCTTCTCGAATACGACTATTTCTGGAAGGGACGGCAGGAAAGCTACCTGAGCGACGTAAATCCCGCCTACGGGGATGTCACCAGCAACCAGAACAGCGGCTACGGGATTCGCGCCGCTTTGGGGGTGGAGCACATGTTCTCTTGGGGGATTCTCTCCTTTACGCCCTTTGTCCGGTATTGGGATATCGGCGATTCGGAAGTCAACACGGTCTCCTTTGCCGGATCGATCATCGGCATCGGCTGGGAGCCGAAAAACACCACGCTTGAGACCGGCTTGACGGTCTCCTGCAGTTTTTAGGGCGCCTGTCGGGCCAGCGTTCCGATCCCCTCGGTTGTTGAGTTTTTCATTCTCGTGCACGCGGTTTTTTTTGCCTGCCTGGCTAGGGAGAATTCGCATTGCCCGGGATTATTGGCATCATCGCCGTTTTGATCGTGTTGGGGTTGTCTTTGATCCTTTCATTCGGCAACGCCGGAGAAGACGAATCCACGAGGCTGCTCAGGCTTGGGTGGCTGGTCGCCGGCGCGGCGATTCTCTGGATTCTGGCCCGATCCGATACCGTGGAGCGGGCCATGTCCCGGATCATCGAAAAGGCCCTGAACCGGTGGACCGACCTGGAAATCCGGGACTACACGGAGCTGTTGAAGCTGACCGGCGAATACACGGTTCGGGAAATCAAGCTCGATTCCACCGACTGGCTCGCCGACAACGCCTGAGCATTTACCCGAAGCCGGAAGTCGATTCGAAGGGCGTGCGCTCTTTGATTGAATCGTGAGTCGGCGGTCCTTTGGCCGGTGACCCGCCTGTCCTGAGTGAGGCGGAGTCGAATTGAAGGGATTCAATAAAAACCCCCTGGCGTTCTTATCGTCTTTGCGGTTCAAGCGTTTGCCCCTATGCCTCCCAGGCTTCCAGCACTGCTCAGCGCCCTAGACCTTGAACCTGGAACCGTGGGTACTGGCAATTGCCGGGATTCTTTCCGTGCTCATCGGGATTTTGCTGATCGCCAACCTGGAGGCCGGCGCTGTGGCGGTGGTATGGCTGATCGGACTGTATGCCCTGGTGTTTGGCGCGTTGCTCGTATTTTTAGGGTTTCGACTGCGCCGCTATGAGCTCGTATGAAACTTCGGTTGAAGCCGCGGTTTTTTTAGGGCACGACCTCCGCGTCGTGCCTTCATGAACGGCACGGAGGCCGTTCACTA
>CBFCZJ010000349.1:0-4171 GCA_965602445.1 uncultured Desulfobacterales bacterium
GGCACGCCCTCTGTGGCGTGCCTTTCGGAACGGCACGGAGGCCGTTCCCTACAGAAGCAGAGGCTTCGAGACAAATTTTCATTTTTGATCAATCTGGACGCCCTAGCGGCCAGAGGCCATGTTCCGTATGAAACTTCGCTCGAATACCGGCGGCGCAGCCGCCGCCAATAAATGCGCGCCAGCGCATTTATTCGCATTTATTCATAGAGCTGTGCAAAGACCTCCCAAAAATCCGGAAATGATTTGTCCACGCACCGCTCGTTTTCGATGGCAATGCCGGGAACCCTCAGGCCGGCAACGGCAAAACTCATGGCCATCCGGTGATCATCGTAGGTTTCGATCACGGCGGCCTTCGGCCGTCCTCCCCGGACCAGCAGGGCGTCTTCTGTGGCTTCTGCAGCCACCCCCATTTTTTTCAGTTCCGTGGAAACCGCCGCCAACCGGTCGCTTTCCTTGGCGCGAAGGTGTGCGACATTGCCGATGAGGGTCTCGCCCTCTGCAAAGGCGGCCACCACCGCCAGGGTCGGGACCAGATCCGGCATGTCGCCCATGTCGGTTTGGATGCCGACCAGAGATCCCCCTTCGACCGTGATTCCGTCGGGTTCCCGGTTCACCCGGCAGCCCATCTTCTCCAGCACCTCCGGAAACCTCGCATCTCCCTGGACCGAGTCTCCGGCGATGCCGCAAACCTTGACTCGCTTTCCGGTGACGGCGGCCGCCGCCCAGAAATATCCGGCCTGGGAGGCGTCCGGTTCGATCCCATAGTCCCGGCTGCGGTAGACCTGCCCGCCGGAGACGTGAAACCGCCGGTATTCCTCTCTTTGCACCGAGACCCCGAAACGGGTCATCACCCTTACCGTCATGTCGATATAGGGCCTTGAAACCGGTCCGTTCGATATCGAAACGTCGATTCCGTTCCGGGTGTAAGGTCCGATCAGCAAAAGCGCAGAAAGAAACTGGCTGCTGACCGAACAATCCAGGATCACCCGGCCGCCTTCAGGCCTGCCGCCCTGCACCCGGACCGGGGGGCAACCTCCGGCGGTCTCGGCCTTTGCCGCCGCGCCGATCTGGGAAAGGCCGTCGAGAAGATCGCCGATGGGGCGCTGATGCATCCGTTCCGTTCCGAAAAGCAGATATTCGCCGATCCCGAGGGCGGCCACCGCCGTCAGAAGCCGCATCGAGGTTCCCGAGTTTCCCAGATAGAGGGGAACCCTGCAGGGCTTGAGCACGCCGCCGGTACCCTCCACGAAAAGCCCGTCTTCGCTGGTGCCCATGACCGCGCCAAGCTGAACCAGCGCCTGGCGGGTCAGCCGGGTGTCTTCACTGTCGAGGACCCGGGTCAGCCGGCTCTTGCCGTCTGAGAGGGCGGCTGCGATCAACGCCCGGTGGGTGTCGCTCTTGGATCCGGGGACCCGGATTTGAACGTCGTTTTTGAGTTTTCCGACCTTGATTTCTTTCATTTCATACCACTATCCGGGACCGGCCAGGGCCTCGGCAACCGCCTCCCGCATCTTCTCCACCGGGGCGGCCAACCCGGTCCACAGGGAAAACTGCCGGGCTCCCTGATAGACGAACATGGCGACGCCGTCCACCGTTTTGCACTCCCGCTTTTCGGCTTCTTTAAGCAGCCGCGTCTTCATCGGATTGTACACGGCATCCATGACGACCATTTCCGCAGTCAGAATCCCGGCGTCGACCGGGAGCTGGTCTGTCCGGGGCGACATCCCTGCCGGAGTGGTGTTGACCAGAATATCGATGCCCGCACCGGTAAACTCGGCCAGCGGAACAAAGGGACAGTCTAAGAATCGGGACAGGGAACGACCGCGCGCTTCTGAGCGATTGACAATGACGACCTTCGCTCCTTTTTGGACCGCCCCGTATGCCACCGCCCGGGCCGCACCTCCTGCACCGATCACTGCCAATACTCGCCCCTTGAGCCGTGTCTTTTCCTTCAACGCGGCAACAGCGCCTTCGGCATCCGTGTTGGTGCCCACCAGCCGGCCGTCCTGGTTGACCACCGTGTTGACCGCGCCGATGGCCCGCGCGGTCGGGTCGATTTCGTCGAGGTGGTCCATCACGGCGACTTTGTGGGGCACCGTCACGCTGGCCCCCGAAAAACCGAGGGCCCTCATGCCGGCGATCGCCCCGGCGATGTCGGTCACCTTCAGGGCCACATAGACGCCTCTGTATCCGGTTTCGCGAAAGGCCCGGTTGTGCATGACCGGACTGAGGCTGTGGGCAACCGGGTTGCCCAGCACCGCATAGACCTTTGGCACGCCGCCGGCCAAAAGATCCGGTTCGATGTATTGGTGATGCGACTTCAACCGAAGTTTCATGTGAGCCTTGCCGCCGGCGCGGCGTTCCAGGTTCAGGGTTCAAGGGTTGCCGGAAGGAATTCTATAAGAATTCTTCTGTTTTGTCCGGCCAGTTGGATTAAACGTGAAACTTGTGTCGAAGCCCCTGCCGGTGGAGGAGCGCGCTCAGTCGCGTCCGTGCTGCCGGTAACGACCAAATGCAGGCCACGACGCAGCGTGGCCTTCCAACCGCCAAAACCCGAGGCGGAGACAGGTCGGTTTTTGCCGCCGGCTTCAGCCGAAGTTTCACACAAGTCAGTTGGGAAGCCCGGCCGCTCGCAGCTTCTCTCGGGCCGACAGGATCAGCGACTCGGTGGTCTCCCAGGAGATGCACTCGTCGGTGATGGAAACCCCGTAGCGCAGTTCGTCCAGACTCGGGGAAAACCTTTGGTTTCCCTCCAAAAGATGGCTTTCGAGCATCATGCCGATGATCGCATCGTTTCCGGCGATGCGCTGGTCTATAATCGTATGCCACACATGACCCTGCCCCTGGTATCTCTTTTTGGAGTTGCCATGGGAACAGTCTACGAGAATGGCGTCGGGCAGACCCTCGGTGATCAGAGACAGCCGCGCCCCTTCGATGCTGATCGGATCGTAATTGGGCCGCTTGCCGCCCCGGAGCACCAGATGCCCATAAGGATTGCCGGCGGTTTTGACCACGGACGGGTACCCTTCCCGGTCGATTCCCAGAAAGCCCTGGGGGGCGCGGGAAGCAATCATGGCATTGACTGCCGACGCCAGGTTTCCGTCCGTGCCGTTTTTGAAGCCGACCGGCATCGACAGCCCACTGGCCATCTCCCGGTGGGTCTGGGACTCGGTGGTCCGGGCGCCGACGGCGGCCCAGCAGACCAGATCGGCGATGTACTGGGGCGTGATCGCTTCGAGGAATTCCGTGGCAGTGGGTAAACCCATCTCCGTGATTTTCAGCAGGATCTTGCGGGCCTTTTTCAAGCCTTCGTGAATGTCACAGCTGCCGTCCAGGTTCGGGTCGTTGATCAGGCCCTTCCAGCCCACCGTGGTCCGCGGCTTTTCGAAATAGACCCGCATGACGATCACCATGGTGTCCTTTACCTTTTCGGAAAGCGCCAGCAGCCGCTCCCCATACTCGAATGCCGAGCGTTCCTCGTGGATGGAACAGGGGCCGGTGATCAACAACAGCCGCGGGTCCTTCTTGCTCAGAATATTTTGGATCTGCTCTCTTCCGGAGACCACCGTCTTTCGAGCGGCATCCGTAATGGGAAGCTCCTCTCCGAGGGTGATCGGCGATGGCAGATGAGAGTAGCCAACGATTCTGATGTCCTGTGTACGCTGCATCGGTCTTTCCTTTCCAATCATCATGAAAGGGGTTGGTCCGGCGCAAAAAGGGCCGCAGGCGAACTGTCGCGCCGCGGCCCTCCATAAAAAAAGCCGCGGGCAGTCGATCTGCCCGCGGCTTTTTGCACTGGTGGTTCTCGGTTCAGCGCACTCCGGGCAGACCGGTGTGAAAATAATAGTACCAATAGCTGCCCTGTCTGCCGAATGAAGTGTGCATTTGCGAGATTCTCCTTTTTCTTACCGCACTTCTTATACATGGCCTCTTGCGGTGTCAAGCACTTTCCCAACAAAAAGCTTGACAACCACCAAGGGTGCGGATAATGATGCCGGCACTTGAAGGCGGGCGATATGAATACGATGATTCACCAACGACAGAGAAAAGACCTTTACTGGTGCTGGTACAGCTGGCGACGCCGGTCTGCCTGCACCGTCCCATGACATAATTTCGTTTTTCACCGATTCTCGGGACCGCGGGCAGACAGACTGCCCGCGGTCTTTTTTTT
>CBFCZJ010000350.1:0-4140 GCA_965602445.1 uncultured Desulfobacterales bacterium
CTGACCGGGGTTTTCAAGAAGCTCAAAGGCCACGGAAAGCTCACCGAAAAAAACGTCGAGGAGGGTCTTCGGGAAGTTCGCATGGCCCTGCTGGAAGCCGATGTCCACTACAAGGTCGTCAAGCAGTTCATTGCCGATATCCGGGCCCGCGCCCTGGGCCAGGAAGTACTGGCAAGCCTGACTCCCGGCCAGCAGGTGGTCAAGATCGTCAACGAAGAGTTGACCAAACTGATGGGAGTCGAACACCAGGACATCGACTTGAAGGGTGCGGCGCCGGTGTCCGTCATGCTGGTCGGGCTCCAGGGCTCAGGCAAAACCACCACGGCAGGAAAACTGTCGGTTTTCTTGCGAAAGCAGGGCCGCAACCCCTACCTGGTGCCGGCAGACGTCTACCGGCCCGCAGCCATCGACCAGCTGAAAAAGCTGGGCGAACAGATTTCGGTTCCGGTATTTCCCTCCAGTGCGGAGGCCGATCCGGTGAAGATCTGCCTGGAAGCCCGAACCGAAGCCCAGGTGGCCGGATGCGACACCCTGCTGCTGGACACCGCCGGCCGGCTTCACGTGGACGAGGCCCTGATGGGCGAACTCCAACGGATCAAAAAGGCGTTGAACCCCTCGGAGATTCTGCTGGTGGCCGACGCCATGACCGGCCAGGATGCGGTCAACATCGCCGAGGCCTTCAACGACGCCCTTGAGATCGGCGGGGTGGTGCTGTCGAAGATGGACGGAGACGCCCGCGGCGGGGCGGCGATATCGATCCGGGCCGTTACCGGAAAGCCGATCAAATTCGTGGGCACCGGTGAGAAGCTCGCCGATCTGGAGGCCTTTCATCCGGAGAGAATGTCGTCCAGGATCCTGGGCATGGGCGACATGCTGACAATGATCGAAAAAGCCCAGGCTGCTGTGGACGAAAAAACCGCGGCCGATCTGGAAAAGAAGCTCAGAAAGAGCCAGTTCACCCTCGAAGATTTCCGGGACCAGATGGTCCAGGTGCGGAAAATGGGGTCGTTGACGGATCTTCTCAAGATGGTGCCCGGCATGGGCCAGGCCAAGCAGCTAAAGAATATGCAGGTGGACGAAAAAGAGCTGGTGCGCATCGAGGCGATGATCAATTCCATGACCCCCCAGGAACGGCGGAACCACGCCATCATCAACGGCAGCCGCCGTCGTCGCATTGCAACGGGGAGCGGAAACAGCGTGCAGGACGTCAATCGGCTCCTGAAAAATTACACCCAGGTGATGAAAATGATCAAGAAGATGAACAAGGGCGGCATGCGAGGTCTGGGGCGGGGCATGCTGCCGATGTAAAGGAGAGGGGATATGCCAGTAAAAATTCGTTTAGCCCGGCACGGCGCCAAGAAAAGACCCTTTTACCGGATCGTGGTGGCCGACAGTGAATCGCCGCGGGACGGGCGCTTTCTGGAGGTGGTGGGCACATACAACCCGCTGACGGATCCGGCCAAGATCGACCTGAAGACCGAGCGGGTGAAGCACTGGATGGACCAGGGTGCCACGCCCACGGACACCGTGAAAAGCCTTTTGAAAAAAGAGGGTTTTTTTGCTACTTTGAATTAGTTCTGTTGCCAGCCGCTCAACTGCCAGAAAAGGAGATGGAGCGATGAAAGAGCTGATCAAGTACATTGCCCAGGCTTTGGTGGATAATCCGGATGAGGTCTCGGTTGAGGAGGTCCAGGGAAACCAGACTTCCGTTCTTGAGCTCAAAGTGGCGAAAGAGGATCTTGGCAAGGTGATCGGCAAGCAGGGCCGGACGGCAAGGGCGATGCGCACGATCCTGAGTGCGGCGTCGGCCAAGATCAAAAAACGCACGGTTCTGGAGATCATCGAGTAGTCAGTCGATGGCATCGCTCACGGCGGATGAGAGATTTAATTCCCGCAGGGGACATCGTCGGCGTTCACGGCGTCAAAGGCGTCCTCAAGGTCAGATCCCGATGGATTTCCGGGTCGGTTTTTGCCGCGGAATCGCAGGTGTACATCAAAAACGCCCAGGGGCGGACGGCGGACTACACCATTCAATGGGCAAAGCCGCACAAGCACCTGCTTCTGGTCTGTCTCGAAGGTCTGGCGCAAAGAGAGCCTGCTGAAGATCTGGTCGGCGCACAGATTCTCACCGAGCGTACCGCCCTTCCGGAGACGGAAGAAGGCGAGTACTACTGGTTCGAGTTGATCGGCCTTTCGGTGTACACCATGGAAGGCAATTACCTGGGAAAGCTGGAGCATATCCTGGCCACCGGCAGCAACGACGTATACGTGGTCCGGGACGGAAGCCGTGAGACCCTGGTTCCCGCGCTGGAATCCGTGGTCCGGCAGATCGACCGCAGCCGAAAAACGATGCAGGTCGATTTGCCAGAGGGGCTGTAAGGGAAACGCCGGGGCTATCCCGCCGGCCGACGGGGCAAACCGCACCTTATGGATTTTCGCGTCCTGACGATTTTTCCCGACCTCTTTGTCCCCTTCTGGAACCACGGGATGATCCGGCGGGCGATCGATCAGGGGCGGATCACCGCAGCGGCCATCGACATCCGGGACCATGCCGACGGCAGACACCGGGTGACCGATGACCGGCCATACGGCGGGGGCAGCGGAATGGTGATGAAGCCCGAGCCGCTGAGCCGGGCCATCTCCAAGGCCAGAGAGCAGGTCCCCGAGGCCGTCACGGTGCTGCTCAGCCCCCGGGGGCGGGTGTTCGACCAGCAGGTTGCCCGGGAGTTGGCTACCGTCGGTGGGCTGATTCTGGTCTGCGGCCGGTACGAAGGGGTAGATGAGAGAATCTGCCGGACCAGCATCGACCTGGAGGTTTCCGTCGGAGACTATGTCCTGACCGGCGGAGAGATCGCCGCCATGATCGTGATCGATGCGGTCGCGCGCCTGCTTCCGGGAGTGCTCGGGGGGGCGGATTCGGCGCAGAAGGATTCTTTTTCCGAGGATCTTCTCGAGCACGGGCACTACACCCGGCCCGCGGAGTACATGGGAGAAGCGGTGCCGGAGGTGCTTTTATCGGGGCACCACGGGGAAATCGAAAACTGGCGACGGGAGATGTCGCTGATCCAAACGGTGCTGAAAAGACCCGATCTGCTGGAAAACCGGCCTCTGGACCGCCAGGCGATCCAAGTGCTGAAGAAATGGGGCCGTACCATTGAGCGAATTGTCGACGCCCAAGATAGGGGTCGCGCTGATCCATCATCCGGTGATGAATCGAAAGGGTGATGTCATTGCATCTGCGGTGACCAACCTGGATCTTCACGACATCGCCCGGGCCGCCAGAACTTACGGGGTTCATCGGCTTTATGTCGCCACCCCGCTGGACGATCAGCACAGGCTGGCCGAAAGCATCGTCGCCCACTGGACCGAAGGCCCGGGAGGGGGCCACAATCCGCTTCGCAAGGAAGCACTGGCGCTGATCCGGATGAGCCGGAGCCTGACCGATGCCGTCGACGACATGGCATCCGAGTTTGGAAAGGCTCCCCTGACGGTGGCCACTTCGGCCAAATCCGGCCGGGCGGCATTGAGCTACGGTTCGCTTCGCCGGAGGATTCAGGAGGGCGCACCGGTGCTGCTGGTTTTCGGAACGGCCTGGGGAATGGCCGAAGAGGTGATTCACGGATGCGACGAGCTGCTGGCGCCGGTCTCCGGGAAAAACGGGTACAATCATCTTTCGGTGCGCTCTGCGGCGGCAATCATACTGGACAGGCTCCTGGCCCCGGCCAGGGATCAGGAGTGAACCAAGACCATTTTCTACGAAGAACAAGCTTATCGATAGGGAGTTTACCATCATGGACAAGATTGCACAGATTCAAAGAGAAAGCATTCGGCTGGACCATCCGGATTTCGGCCCGGGAGATACGGTCAAGGTCCACGTCAAGATCACCGAGGGGGAAAAGGAGCGAATCCAGGTTTTCCAGGGGGTGGTGATCAGCCGCCGCGGCTCCCGGGCCGGGGCGAGCTTTACCGTCCGAAAAGTCTCCTACGGCGTCGGCGTTGAGCGCGTGTTTCCGCTGCATTCGCCGATTATCGACAAAATCGAGGTGGTGACCCGGGGGCGGGTGAGGCGCGCAAAGATCTACTACCTGCGAAAGCTGCGGGGCAAGGCCGCCCGGATCCAGGAAAAACGCACCGCCTAAG
>CBFCZJ010000351.1:0-4137 GCA_965602445.1 uncultured Desulfobacterales bacterium
GCGGCTGGGGGCTTTCTCCCCCCGATCTTCGGCGGTCTGCTCTTTAACCTCGGGCTGATGGCTACCGCACTTCTGATCCCTGTCGGCATTCTGGCGGGATTTTTCCTGGGAAGTCTCGGCAGCCCGCTGGTTTTCGGCCATGCCCCAAGTCGGCCGGGCCGCAGCGGCAGCCGCATTTTCTGGGGTGGCGGCGGCGGTTTTTCATCGGGCGGTTTCGGCGGCTTTTCAGGCGGCGGCGGTGGATTCGGCGGCGGCGGTGCCTCCGGCGGCTGGTAGCAAGTAGCTCCGGAAAAGTCATTCAACGGCGGGACGAGAAGGCTCAGAGTCAAGACAAAAGAAGCTCAACGCTTCTTATCACTCAACTTTAAGGATTCATGATGCCGCGAAATGGATAATTTCTTATCGGAAAGCGACTGTCAGAAAGTCGACGCGGCGGTGAAAGCCGCCGAGGAAAAGACCTCGGGTGAAATCGTGCCGATGGTGATTCCGGCCGCTTACCACTATCCGATGGCCGATGTGATCGGTGCGGCCGCGTTTGCGATCCCCCTGGCGATCGTCTTGACCCATCTGCTCGGCCGCTGGCTCTGGATCGGTGACCGGAATCTGTGGCTGTTTTTAGGGCTGGCCGCCGTCCTGTTTATTCTCTTTCATATCCTGGTCGGACGCATACCGGCCCTGAAGCGCTGTTTTATTTCCCAGCGGGAAATGGAAGAGGAGGTTCAGGAGGCGGCGGTCACCCGATTTTTCAGTCAGGGGCTCCACCGCACCCGGGACGAGACCGGGGTGCTGATATTGATATCGGTTTTCGAGCGCAAGGTCTGGGTGCTGGCCGACCGGGGCATCAACGACAAGGTCAAGGAAGGCCAGTGGGAGGAGATCGTTGCCATGATCACCGGCGGCATCCGGGAGAATCGACCGGCGGAGGCGATTTGCCGGGCGGTGGAACAAGTCGGCGAAATCCTGGCCGCAAATTTTCCGGTCAAACCCGACGACACGAATGAACTGCGCAATATCATCGTGGAAGAATGAGTCTTGCCGACATCCGGGAGCTTCGCCATCGATTGCGCCATGAGATCGACAATCACGGCCCCGTCAAAGTCCAAAAATGAAGGGCCACGCTCCGTCGTGGCCGCCCGCTGTAGGACGCGACAGAGCGCGTCCCTCCAACGGTCGATGCGACTGGCGCCCCATCTAATGGTTCGTCCACTACGCGGACTTTGCCGGGACCCTGGATGGACAATCCCCTCCGTTGTATTTCCCCATTCAGAATCTCTAAAATACTCCGCCTCCCCTTGAAATTCGACAAAGCAGGGCTATCCTCTTCATAAACTGCTTTTTCAATCTCTCCTGCTGCTTGGCTCTTTCTCTCTTCGACAACGAGACAAGGAGCAGTTCATCAATGAGTTCGCTTTCCCCGGGCCACCCCGCTCTTTTGCTGAATTCTCCCGCTTTTTGGGTTCGCTGCTGCGGATTCGGAAACCGGGCAAACCGCAGCAGTGGGTGGTCACGCTCAACGCGGAAACCGTAAAAAATCAGCCTCCGTGCTGAAGAAAGAGAGTTGTCATGAAAACAGATCGCAATCAGACGTTCCGAAATCTTTTGGCTCTTATCGTTGCCGCCGGCCTTGTCGTCCTTTCGGCGTCCCCTGCCATCTCGGGGGATTATGCGGCCCTGGATGATGTAAATGGGGTCAAGGCGGTTTTTGATGTCAGCTCGGGATCCGCCGAGACGATCAACGTCGTTTTCTGGGCGGTGAAAAACGTATACGAGGATCAAAGCGTGCGCTCGCTGGCCAAGCCGCCCAAAGTCGCCGTTGTCTTTCACGGTCCGGCGGTCAAATTGATCTCCACGGACAGGAAGGATTTCAATGATACGGAAAAAGAGGCGCTGGCCCGGTTTGCCGACACGATCCGGCAGATGAAAAAAGCCGGTGTGACATTTGAAGTCTGCATGTATGCGGCAAAGATGCTGGGTGTGGATCCGGACACCATCCTGCCTGAGGTCGATCAGGTCGGAAACGGTTTCATCTCCATCGTCGGCTACCAGGCGAAAGGATACTCGCTGGTCCCCATCAACTAAGAAATTCTTTTAACCCGTTTTTGTCGTTCCCGCAAAGGAGGCTGCAAACGTCCCCATATGAAGTTGAACGGAATGACATACATTCTGTCAAATCATTTGTCGAAATGAGGGGTCGGGGGGGATGGAGAGAAACCAAGGTCCCCTGACCTTGTCGCAGTATTTCAAAAGCGAAAAAGGGCAGCCGTTTTCGGCCGCCCTTTTTGGTTCTTGTTGGCAAAGGTGGGAATCGAACTCACACGGAGTTGCCCCCGCGGGATTTTGAGCCCTGCTTTTCGAAAATTGGAAAAATTTGACCTTGACGGGCACATTTTGGACACAATTCCAACGACTCTTGCCGGGGTGCTCAAAAGTCCAACGCGCTCCTCTTAGCTTGGCCTAAAGAAGCTCTATATGACCGATTCTTTCAGCTTTGCGAAAATAGCGCTGGTCATCGGTAATGAATACCGCATCGGCCAAGGTAACGGCCACGGCATGGTAGAGGGTATCAAAGAGATGTTGATTGAGGTCAGCGGCCAGTTCAGAAGCCTTTATGTACAATTCCAGGGTGTCACATACATCGAAATTCATTTCGTACAAATCGACGATATCGTCGAGCACCGTTTCGGGACTTACCCGTGTAAGGACGCCGGATACTTCAGCCAGCCAGTGGGGTGGTTGGTGGACGGTTATTTCGGACGCCCTCACACGATGCAGAATCGATAACGCCCTGTCGGTTTTTCGTTCTTCGGCGCGATGAGGAATAACCCATTTCACAATGACGCTGGCATCCACAACCAATTGTTTCATGAACGCAGCTCTTTGCGGGTTTCACGAATCTCTTTACTTGTCACAGGCCTTTTGGCGGACCGGCGTTCCAGCAATCGGTCGATGGCCTGGGCTCTTCTTTGCCGGATTTTCTCCTCTTCGACAGCACGCATCATCAGATCGGAGATCACGGCACTTTTGTTTCGCCCGGCAAAAACGCGGTTGAACACGGATTTGACATCATCCGGCACACTGAAATTGACTGTTGCCATGAGAGACTCCAATTTTGTTGAAATTTTCAACAAAAAAATAGCCCGCGGTTCGGGAAATGTCAAGTGCCGGCAATCAGACGTATCGTACTTCTCCTCTGCCGCTTTCAAAAAAGTATCCCGATCCTTGTTGTCCCGGAATACCTTCCGCCGCTCGATCCCACGAAAAATAATGGGGTGCGGCGCTCCCGGAGCGTGGATTTTCAGCAAGGCGCTTCCCGCTGGGATGCTCGATTCGCAGGATGCGTCCCTGAAGACCATCATTGCCGGCATCGAGCCGGGCATTGAAAAAGCTTGGACTCTTTTTTCACTCAATCAAAAAGGCAGAGCCTCAGAGAGGCTCCGCCTTTGAAGGTCCGCCTGGGCGGATGGGTAATTTCCAATCGGTTATACCGAGGCTCTGCCTTAGATTTTGCAGGGTGACAACGCAGGGCCATCCATGCACCTGTTGATGAAGTAACCAAGGGTCAAAATCGTTATAAGTGTTCCGATCATGGTTTACCGTCCTTTCAGTCAGCCCTGGACATCGATGCCCAGGTCGCAGCCCAGATGCTCATCCGGGTTGCCACATTCGAAATTGCGGGAGCGGGTATCAACGTGGCCTTCATTGTCATCCTGAAAGTAATCCTGAACCGTATTTTCGTTCTCGCCCATGGTGTCACCTCCCGTGTTGAGTGTCGATGTCGATTCCATCTTGCGTTCTTTCTTTGGCAAAAAATAAGGTCCCGGGGCTCAGCGGCAATGGGAAAGGTATGCCTGTAGGATGAGAGGTAGAAACTATCAGCTTGTTATCCGTTGGAGCAGGAGCGCCGGAGTGAGAATGGGAATGCGTTGAAGATTCGTCGGGACCGATCTGCAGAATCTTGACCCTTATTTTTTTCAAGCACCAAAAGCGAGTAAGGCCAGCCGAACGGCTGGCCTTACTCGCTTTTGGTGCCGGAGGTGAGAATCGAACTCACACGGAGTTGCCCCCGCGGGATTTTGAGTCCCGTGCGTCTACCAATTCCGCCACTCCGGCAAACTGCGGCTGACGCCGCATTTTGTA
>CBFCZJ010000352.1:0-4135 GCA_965602445.1 uncultured Desulfobacterales bacterium
CCATGCACTGCTTGCCATTTGGCGCCGTTTATGGCACACAAGCCGAATTGGGTTCAGAGGTTCCGGGGTTCAGGGTTCAAAGGTTCAGAGGTTCCGGGTTCCGGGTTCCCGATTCAAGGCAAAAAATGATCAAATCGCAAGCACCAAATAGCAAACAAATTCCAAATCTCAAATTCCAAATCTCAAACAAGGATTAAATTGACGTCACCGTAGTTCGTAAACTTTTAAAAAAGTGCCGTTCCGGTTTGGAATTTGTGATTTGGTGCTTGGTGCTTGTTTGGAATTTGGTGCTTGGTTCTTGGGATTTATCTCCGGTGAATAGGGACCCGTTGAACCCGGGAACCGCTGAACCGCTGAACCCAGAACCCCGAATCTTGAACCTTGAATCTGGAATCTTGAACCCTCCACAGATCAGCCAGAAAAAGCGCGTAAAGGAACGAAAATCCGATGGACGAACGGTACGATCCGAAGACAATCGAGCCCCGGTGGCAGGCCGTCTGGGAAGAGCAGAACCTGTTCAAGGTAAAAGAAGATCCGGGCCGGGAAAAATACTACCTGCTGGAGATGTTTCCCTATCCGTCGGGCAAGATCCACATGGGCCACGTGCGAAACTACACCATCGGAGATGTGGTGGCCCGCTACAAGCGGCTCAGGGGGTTCAACGTACTCCACCCGATGGGCTGGGACGCCTTCGGTATGCCCGCGGAAAATGCGGCCATCGCCAACGACTCCCACCCGGCCCGGTGGACTTACGAAAACATCGACAGCATGAGGGCCCAGCTTCAGCGCATGGGGTTTTCCTACGACTGGGACCGGGAGATCGCCACCTGCCGGCCGGAGTACTACCGTTGGGAGCAGTGGCTCTTTCTCAAGATGTACGAAACGGGCATGGTCTACCGCAAGGAGTCGTTCGTCAACTGGTGCGGCTCGTGCCAGACCGTGCTGGCCAACGAACAGGTCGAGGCCGGAAGCTGCTGGCGGTGCGGCCGGCCGGTGCGGCAAAAAAAGCTGCAGCAGTGGTTTTTCCGGATCACCGACTATGCCGAAGACCTGCTCGAGTATTGTGAAAAGCTTCCAGGGTGGCCCGAAAAGGTCATCACCATGCAGAAAAACTGGATCGGGAAAAGCTTCGGCGCCGAAATCCGCTTCCCGGTTCAGGGAAAAGACGAGGTGATTCCGGTGTTTACCACCCGCCAGGACACGGTGTTCGGTGCCACCTTCATGGTGTTGGCCCCGGAGCACCCCCTGGTGTCGTCGCTGTCGGCCGGCACGGACCAGGAGGCGGCAGTGGCCGACTTCGTCGAAAAGATGGCCCTGACCGACCGGTCCAGCCGGGCCCTGGAAAACTACGAAAAAGAAGGGGTCTTTGTCGGCGCTTTTTGTCAAAACCCCATGACCGGCCGCAGCATGCCGATCTACACGGCCAACTTTGCCCTGATGGAATACGGAACCGGCGCGGTCATGTCGGTGCCGGCCCACGACCAGCGGGACTTTGATTTCGCCCGAAAATACGACCTGCCCGTGGTGGTGGTCGTCCAGCCGCCGGGAAAAGCCCTAACCGGGGACACCCTGCAAGAGGCCTATGCCGGCGAAGGGGTCATGGTCAATTCCGGCCGGTTCAACGGCATGGCCAGCACCGACGCCAAGGAGGCCATCGCAGAGGAGCTGGAAAAAAACGGGCTGGGAAAAAAGACCGTCAGCTACCGCCTGCGCGACTGGGGCATTTCCCGGCAGCGTTACTGGGGCGCCCCGATTCCCATCGTCTACTGCGAGGACTGCGGAGCGGTGCCCGTGCCGGAAAAGGATCTGCCGGTGCGTCTTCCCCAAGAGGCCGACCTGCTGGAAGGCGGGCGCTCGCCGCTGCCGGTTCTCGAATCCTTTGTCCGCACCCAATGCCCCAGGTGCGGGCAACCGGCCCGGCGCGAAACCGACACCATGGACACCTTCGTCGAGTCTTCCTGGTATTTCGAGCGCTACTGCAGCCCCCGGTATGAAAAAGGCATATTCGACAAAGAGGCGGTCGACTACTGGATGCCGGTGGATCAGTACATCGGCGGGGTCGAACACGCGATCTTGCACCTGCTTTATTCCCGCTACTACACCCGGGTCCTCAAGGATTTCGGCCTTGTCCGGTTCAAGGAGCCGTTTACCCGCCTGCTGACCCAGGGGATGGTCTGCAAGGAGACGGTCTCCTGCCCGGAGCACGGCTTTTTGTTCCCCGAAGAGGTCGATCTGCAAGGAGAGGACCGGTTTTGCGGCAAATGCGGCAAGCCGGCGGTGCTGGGCCGGGTGGAAAAGATGTCCAAGTCAAAAAGGAACGTCATCGATCCGAATGTGCTCCTGGACAGATACGGGGCCGACACCACGCGGCTGTTTTGCCTGTTTGCCGCCCCCCCGGAGCGGGATCTGGAGTGGAGCGAACAGGGGGTGGAGGGCGGATACCGCTTCTTGAACCGGGTCTGGCGCCTGGCCGCCGGGATCATGGACGAGATCCGGGAGACGGCCCCCTTTTCAGCAAGTGCGGACGCGCTTTCCGGCGACGTCAAGGCCCTGTACAAAAAGACCCACGAAACCATCCGCAAGGTCACCGGAGACATCGAGGACCGCTTTCATTTCAACACGGCCATCAGCGCCGTCATGGAGCTGGTCAACGCCATGTACGGCCTGTGGACCAACGAGCGGCCCGGGCACTGGGCGCAGGTCATGCGGTTTGCCCTCGAAACGTCGGTGGTGCTGCTCTCTCCCATCGTACCGCATTTTGCAGAAGAACTCTGGGCCGCCCTGGGCCGGGAAAAAAGCGTGCTGCTGGCAGACTGGCCCGTCTGGAAAGAAGATGCCCTCACCAAAGAAGAGCTGCTGATCGTGGTCCAGGTCAACGGCAAGCTGCGCAGCAAGTTCACCGTGGATGCCGGCATCGACGAGCCCGCCTTGAAGAAAAAGGCCCTGGAAGACGAGCGGGTGGGCAGGTTCATCGGCGACAAGACGATCAAAAAGATCATCGTGGTCAAGGGAAAGCTGGTAAACATTGTCGTGTAGGTGCCGAAGGCACCTCCACGACGCTGGGACGCTGGGAGGCTGGGAGGCTGGAAAGCATGGCGCTGCGCGCTGCTGGGAGGCTGGGAAGCCAGGAAGCCAAAAGAAAGAGCTGAAATCATTTTATATTCTTTTTCTTCAGGCTTTATAGCCTCCAAGCCTCCCAGCTTTCTCGCTTCCCAGCGGTGCCGAAGGCACCAGCCTCCCAGCGTCCCAGCAGCGCCGCAGGCGCGTGCCTCCCAGCAGGCGCCCGCCCGATGGGAGCCATTCGATGAAATACACCATGCATATCGGCCTCTTTCTTCTCTGCACCGCCGTCGCCCTCGCGGGCGCCGGCTGCGGCTATCGCTTCTCCGGGGCAGGGGAGTTTCCTTACGGGGTGAAGAAGATCGCCGTGGAGGTGTTTGAAAACCCGTCCACCGTGGTGGGGCTGGAAACCACCGTCACCAACGCCCTGATCTACGAACTGACCCGAAGCGGGCAGGTGAGGGTGGTGGATACGAAGAAAGCCGATGCGGTCATTCGGGGAAGGATCCGGCAGGTGTCGGACCATTCGATCTCCCGAAGCGGCGTGCTCACCGCCGAGGCCAGGCGGGTTTACATGCAGGTGGCCCTCCGGCTGACCCGAAAGGGCGGCCAAACCCTGTGGACCGCCGAAAACATGCAGGAAGACGAAGCCTACGACGTGGCCGAGGACAGTGCGGTCACGGAGGCAAACCGCCGCCGCGCCCTGGAGCGCCTCTCCCGCCGGCTTGCCGAAAAGATCTACAACCGCATCACCACGAACTTTTAGAGCGCTTGGGGCGCCGCTGGCAGGTTTGGAGGCTAAAAGACAGATGTCAGACGTCGGATGTCGGAGGTCGGAAAACAAGACGACAAATGAAAAACCGATGCCGGATGGCGGATATCGGAAAGGGCAAAAGCCTTCCTAAAGGAATTTTGTTTGGAATTTGGTGCTTGATGTTTGATGGTTTCGTCAAAAGTCCGAATTGGCCCCTATTCGTCATTCCGGACAGCTTGTCCGGCGTAGCTGTAAGCGAAGACGGAAGCGAAGCGAGATCCGGAATCCAGTGATTTCAAGTACATCTGGATGCCCCCGGAT
>CBFCZJ010000353.1:0-4089 GCA_965602445.1 uncultured Desulfobacterales bacterium
CGCATCACCGGCTTTTTCTTTCCGATGATGATGTTCTTTTCGAACCTGAGCATGGTGATCGTTCTTTTCCTCGGCGGCCGGCAGACCCTCGATTTTACGATCTCGCCGGGCGATTTTGTCGCGTTCATCAGCTACATCGGCCTGCTGACCTGGCCCATGATGGCCATGGGATGGGTCGCGAACCTGATCCAGCGGGGGAAAGCCTCCCTGGACCGGATCGACCGGATCCTCTCCACGGCGCCGGACATCGTGGACCGGCCGGGGGCCGCGGCGGTGGGGCGCATCGAGGGGAAAATCCGGTTCGAGGCGGTCTCCTTTGCCTATCCGGGAAGCGACGGGGCAGCCCTGAAGAAAATCGACTTTTCGGTGGCGCCGGGAAAAACCCTGGGCATCGTCGGGCCTCCGGGCAGCGGCAAGAGCACCCTTCTTTCCTTGATTCCCCGCCTCTATGACCCGACCCAGGGGCGGATCCTGCTCGACGACCGGGACATCCGCGGTCTTCGACTGAAGGAGTTGCGCGATCAGATCGCCTTCGTTCCCCAGGAGCCGTTTCTTTTTACCGGAACCCTGAGGGAAAATATTCTGGCCGGCCGGGACGCCTCCGAAAAGCAGCTGCAACAGGCCGCCCACGATGCAGCGCTGCTCTCCACCGTGGAAACACTGACCGACGGCTTCGACACCCTGGTGGGCGAACGAGGCATCATGCTCTCCGGCGGCCAGAAGCAGCGGGTTGCCCTGGCCCGGGCCTTGCTGCGCGAATCGCCGGTGGTCCTTCTCGACGACCCGATCAGCCAGGTCGACACCGACACCGGGGCGGCGGTCGTCCGCACCTTGGAGCAAATCGCCCGAAGACGGACGGTGATCATCGTCTCTCACCGGCTGGCTGCCCTGCGGTTTGCCCACCGGATACTGGTCATGGACTCCGGCCGCATCGAGGAATTCGGAACCCACGAGACCCTGGCCGCCACCGGCGGCTTTTATGCCCGCACCTTCCGACTCCAGCAGCTGGAGGAGGAATACTGATGCGCTTCGACTACGGCTATTTCGAGGAAAAAAAGCTGGGAAAGCCCTACGACCTGAGGCTGCTGCGCCGACTGGTCCCGTTTGCCCGCCCGTACGGCCGCCTGTTTGCCGCCGCCATCGTCCTGGTGGTGCTGATCACTGTCCTGGACCTGGCTCTTCCCTACGTGACCAAAATCGCCATCGACCGGTACATCGTACCGCCGGTGGCAGGCGGGAGACCTGACGCGAAACGCGAAAAGATGCGAACATACCATGTCGACCCTTCCCGGCCAAAGGCGGCGGCGGTGGTCGAAAAACATCCCGAACTGTTCACCGTCGAAGACGGCCGGGCCACGATCCGGTTCGAGTCGCTTTCGACGCTGACGGCAAACGAGCTCAAGGCGCTTCGCAGCCGCGATTATTCCGGCATCGCCTTTGCCGCGGGGGTGCTCCTGGCCATGGTGGTGGCCAACTTCGTTCTGAATTTTCTGCAGGTCATGATCCTGGAGTACGGCGGCCAGCGGATCCTTCACGACCTTCGCATGGCCCTGTTTTCCCACATCCAGGATCTGCCGATTTCGTTTTTCAACCGCAACCCGGTGGGAAGGCTCGTCACCCGGATCACGAACGACGTGCAGAACATGCACGAGCTGTTCACATCGGTGGTGGTCTTCGTCTTCAAGGATCTGTTTCTGCTGGTCGGCATCGCCGTGGTGATGCTGGGCCTCGACGTGAAGCTGGCCTTGATCACCTTCACCGTGCTGCCGTTCGTGATGGCTGCCTCGTTTAAATTCTCCTCCATGGCCCGCAACGTCTTTCGGATTCTTCGCATCCGTCTGGCTGAAATCAATAGCCGGTTTTCGGAAACCATCGGCGGCATCGCCGTCATCCAGCTCTTCGGACAACAGGGGGAAAACCATCGGCGGTTTGAAAAACTCAACCACGATAATTTCCTCGCCGGCATGGAGCAGATTCGAATCTTTGCCGTCTTCATGCCGGTCATCGAGGTGCTCGGGGCCGCAGCGGTGGCCGTGGTCATCTATGCCGGCGGACGGGGCGTGCTGGCCGAAAGCGTCACCCTTGGATCGCTGGTGGCCTTCATCTCCTATATGCGGATGTTTTTCCGGCCGATCCGGGACATCGCCGAAAAATACAACGTCATGCAAAACGCCATGGCCTCGGCCGAACGGATCTTTCTTCTGCTCGACACCGACGAGCGCCTCCCCGAACCGGTAAAAGACGCCGACGACGATTTTCGGATCGGCCGCATCGAGGTGCAAGAGGTTGGTTTTGCCTATGTCGAGGGCGAGCCTGTCCTCACCGACGTCTCCTTTTCCGTAGACGCCGGCGAGACGGTGGCCGTGGTCGGCCCCACCGGCTCGGGCAAGACCACGATGATGCATCTGCTCGCCCGGTTTTACGACCCTCTCCAAGGGATAATCCGCGTCGGCCGCCGGGATCTTTCAAAGATCTCCGTGCATCGCTACCGCTCCCGGATCGCGCTGGTCACCCAGGATCCGTTTTTGTTTTCCGCCTCCATCCGGGAGAATATCGCCCTGGGCGGAAATGAACTGCCGCCCGGCCGCCTCGACCGGATCGTTTCCTCCGCCCAGTGCCGCCGCCTGGTGGATCAGCTCCCCGACGGCGTCGACACGATTCTGACCGAAGGCGGAGGATCCATCTCCAGCGGGGAGCGCCAGCTTCTGTCCATTGCCCGGGCATTTGCCCGGGATCCGGAGCTGATTCTCCTCGACGAAGCCACCTCCTATATCGACTCGGAAACCGAACAGCGGGTGCAGGCCGCCCTGGCAAACCTCATGCGAGGCCGGACCGCGGTGGTCATCGCCCACCGGCTGTCCACGGCCCGGACAGCGGACCGGATCCTGGTCATGCACAAAGGAAGGATCATCGAATCGGGCGGCCACGAAGTGCTGATGGCCCGAAGGGGATTTTACTACCGACTCCACCAGGTACAGGGATAGCAGGGGCGCTGCGGCCGTCGGTTCAGGCCGAAAACTGTTGCCAAACAAACGGCCTTATGCTAAACAGATTTCTGTTTTGTTATCAATTCCTTGCCGATCCCCCGGGAGTTTTTTTCGTTTTGGGTGCCGCGTCCGCGGATGGTCACGGTCACCATCTATCAGCAACTCTAAGACGCAGAGGAGGATGAACTGATGCCCTACGATGCAGTGAACATGGCAGACTGGCAGATTTCCGAGGAAGCGGAAAAAAACATGCCGACGCCCGAAGAGTGGCAGGAGAAGCTCGGACTCGAAAAGGACGAAATGCTCCCCATGGGCCGTCTGGCAAAGCTCGACTTTCTCAAGATCATCAACCGGCTCAAGGACAAGCCTGACGGAAAGTACATCGAGGTGACCGCCATCACCCCCACCCCCCTGGGCGAAGGCAAGAGCACCACCTCCTGCGGCCTGATGGAGGGGCTTGGAAAGCGCGGCGTCAACGTCGGCGGCGCGCTGCGGCAGCCCTCCGGCGGCCCCACCATGAACGTGAAGGGAACTGCGGCCGGCGGCGGAAACTCCCTGCTGATTCCGATGACCGAGTTCTCCCTGGGCCTCACCGGCGACATCAACGACATCATGAACGCCCACAACCTGGCGATGGTGGCGCTGACCGCCCGAATGCAGCACGAGAGAAACTACAACGACGAGCAGCTCGACCGGCTCACCAAAATGCCGCGGCTGAACATCGACCCGACCCGGGTGGAGATGGGCTGGATCATCGACTTCTGCGCCCAGGCCCTGAGAAACATCGTCATCGGGCTGGGCGGCCGAATGGACGGCTTTACCATGCAGTCCCGGTTCGGCATCGCGGTCAGCTCCGAGCTGATGGCGATCCTGGCCGTGGCCAACGACCTGGCCGACCTCAAGCAGCGGATCAACGACATCACCGTGGCCTTCGACAAGTCCGGCAAGCCGATCACCTGCGGGGATCTCGAGGTCGGAAACGCCATGACCGCGTTTATGCGCAACACCATCAACCCGACCATGATGTGCACCGCCGAGTACAACCCCTGCATGGTGCACGCCGGCCCCTTTGCCAACATCGCCGTGGGCCAGAGCTCGATCA
>CBFCZJ010000354.1:0-4045 GCA_965602445.1 uncultured Desulfobacterales bacterium
GGCTGGGGCAGCACCGAAGAAGAGCTCCGGGAGGCGGCCGCCGGCGTTCACACCGTGCAGGCCGGCTTTGTCCAGGAAAAGCACATGAAGATGCTGGTGCGGCCGCTGGTTTCTAAGGGTCTGTTCTGCTACGAAGCGCCGGGGTCTTTGCGCTGGGAGTACACCGATCCGGTCAAGAGCCTGCTTCTGATGCACGCCGGGCGCACGCGCCGCTTCACCTTCCAAGACGGGAAGTGGGTCGAGGAAGCCGGCTTCGACCTTCAGGCGATGCAGGTGGTGGTGGAGCAGATCGCCGGTTGGATGGCCGGCCGCTTTGATGAAAACGATCTTTTTACCGCCCGGCTGCTGCCGGAACGCCGGATCCGGCTGACCCCGAAAAACCCGGCTTTCGGCCGATACATCGAGCGCATCGACCTGGCGCTTTCTCCGGTACCGGGGGTGATGGAGTCGGTCACCCTCCACGAAGGGGAAAACTCCTTTACCCGGATTCGCTTCACGGGCACTGCGGTCAACCGCCCCGTGCCGGACGGCCGGTTCACGGAGGTCCGATGACCGGGCGGCGGATGCTTTTCCTGCCGCTGCTGGTCGTTTTTTTGTCGGCCTGCGCCGGACCGCCCGCCCTGACGCCGGCGTCGAAGAAATCGCCCTGCAGCTTGCGGTTTTTCATGGAGGGCGACTGGCAGTTCCTGCACCGCTTATCGTTTGTGGTGTCCGGACGCAGGGCGCCCTCCCTGCTGGGGGTGACGGTGGTCTCCTCCCATCGGCGCAGTCTGAAAACGGCCCTGATGACCGCCGAGGGGGTCGTGCTTTTCGAAGCCGAGAGCGGCGATGCGGCCCTCGTTCGAAAATCGCTGCCGCCCTTTGACCGGCCGGGATTTGCCGAGGGGCTCATGGCCGATGTGCGCATGCTTTTTCTGCCGCCGGCCGGCGCGCCTTTTGCCGCCGGTATAGCGCCGGACGGTGCCCTGGTCTGCCGCTACCGGGGACCGGACGGGGAAATTCTCGACACGGTGAAAACCGCATCGGATCGCCGGCAGATCCACCGCTACGATGCAGACGGGCGACGGATCCGGACGGCGGTCCTGGAAAAGGGCGCCCCGGCCGCCGGCCGGATGGTGCTGACCGCCTCGGGCGGCGCCGACTACCGGATCGAAATGGAGGCGGTGGAGGCGGTGAGGATTGGAGAGTGAAAGTGCCTAGAGTTCATAGAGTGACTAGAGTGCCTAGAGTTTACCAAATGGCCGAAGCGGGGAGAGACGGTAATGATAACGACGGAGCGAAGCGACGCCTCAACTCTAGGCACTCTATGAACTCTAGGCACTTTAGGCACTCTCTTTAAAAACGAATAATAACGCTGTTTCAGAAAGAATGAGACCGAATCTATGAAACTTCGTCTAATCTACCCCAAATGGCCGAAGCTCAGAAAGCAGACTGAATTTCACCTTCCGCCCCACGGGCCGGTGGTGTTTGCCGCGGCCTTGCCCGCAGACATCGAAGTCGATTTCATCGACGAGAATCTGGAGCCGATCGATTTTACCGAGCCGGTCGACGCCGTGGGAATATCGATGATGCTCTCGGTGCAGGTCAAGCGGGGATGGGAAATTGCAGACGCCTACCGCAGGCGCGGCATCCCGGTGATTTTCGGCGGGATCGCCACGATGCTCCACGCCGAGGAAACCGCCGCCCATGCGGATTCGGTTTTTTTAGGAGAGGCCGAGGGCCGCATGGAGCGGGTGTTTTCGGACCTGCGGCAGGGCCGGCTTCAGAAGGTCTATGACTACCTGGAGGACCGTCCGCCGATCGAGACGGTGGGGCCGGCCCGGCGCGACATCCTCAAGCGCGAGCTATACAACTACCGCGGAATCCAGATGGTCGATCCGGTCCACGCCTCCAGGGGATGCCGGTTCAACTGCTATCCGTGCTGTGTGGCCTACCTGGGCGGACGGCGGTTTCGCCCCCGGCCGGTCGAAACGGCGGTGGCGGAGATGGCCGGCATCGACAACCACCGGCTGTTTCTGGTCGACAACTCCCTGGCCCAGGACACCGAATGGGAAAAGGCGCTGTTCACCGAAATGATTCCCCTCAAGAAGAACTGGTGCAGCCATCCCATCGAAGACAAGCCCGAGGTTCTCGATCTGGCCGCCCGGGCCGGGGCCTGGTACGTATACCAGGCGGTGTTCGACACCTCCGATCTCATCCGCGAGCGAATCCGGCGCTACCATGACCACGGCATCGCCGTGGAGGGAACCATCCTTCTGGGTCTGGACCACCACACCGAAGACGGCATCCGCCGGCTGGTCGATTTTCTGCTGGAAATCGAGCTCGATCTGGCTGAATTCACCGTGCTCACCCCGTTTCCCCACAGCAAGGCCTGGACCGATCTGGCCGGCCAGGGCCGGATCCTGACCGTCGACTGGGAGCGGTACACCGCCGACCAGGTCGTGTTTCAGCCCAGCCAGATGTCGGCCGAGCGGCTCCAGGAGCTACACGACTGGGCGTGGGACAGCTTTTACGCAGACGAGTCCCAGGGGGTGAAAATGTTTCGGCTCATGGAGCAGGTCGTTCGAAGGGAAAAAGAGGCCGGCACCTACCGCCCCCGCAACCGTGCGCTTTCCGGCAGGGCCTTTGGAAGGGAATTGGCCGGGACGAAGCAGGCCGACGGCTGAAAGGATCACCGGCCGTCATTCGGCTGGAGTCATGGGGGCAAGCACCAAATCACAATTACCAAACAAGCTCCAAGCACCAAATTCCAAATTACAAACCTGGATGCCGCCATTAATTTTTTTGAAAAACATCCTCGACAGCACCCTCGTTTGGACATTGTCTTTTTGAAAATTGGATATTGTTTGGGGTTTGGAATTTGGTGCTTGTGATTTTTTACCCGATCTCCACTTGCCGTGACGAAGCAAGGCAAAGACGGGGCATCCGACCTCGAGATTTTCTGCCCTATGCACTATGCGCTATGCTCTCTGCCTTCAACCCCCGTACCGGCCAGAGGCCGAATTCGGCCTTCGGCTTGAATCCGACCCCCACCGCCCCTTCCCTGAAGTAGACCACCCACGCGTAGGAGGGTTCGTAGACGCTGGTGGTCGCGGTCCAGCAGCCCTGGGGCGGCGCGGTAAACGGGTGGCCCTTTGTAAGGGCCGGAGAGTGTTGCCCAAGGTCGACCAGGCTTTCCAGCTCCCGGCCCCCGGGCAGCCGCCAGTCGGCAAAGCCGCCCCAGCGAATTCGGTTGAGGGCTTCGACCAGAGCCAGGGCTTCGGTCCAGGAAACCGCGCCCTTTCCCAGGCCCGGCTCCCGGGCCCACATCCGGCCGGTGGCCCGGTCGATCGCCGTGTCGCCGTCGGCATGAAACCGCGGCCCTTCACCGCGCCGGCGGTAGGGCCGGTACCGGGGCCCTGCCGCGGGCCACACCATGTAAGACCCGTGCTTCATTCCCTTTTGCACCCGCCCGCCGCCGAAATGGACGTACCACGCCTGTGAATCGGCGGCCGCACAGCTTGTCTCACTCCAGTAATAGCCGGGAAACACGCCCGAAAACGGATGGCCGGCGGGGAGGGCCGGGTTGATCCGGGCGTGACTGACCAATGAAAAAAGCTCGATGCGGTCCGGAAGGCGCCAGTCGGCGCGGCCCGCCTCTTTGCCTTCGTTGAGGGAGGCGACCATTTCGCCGGCCTCGGACCAGCTCATGGGAAAGGCGTCTTTACCGGCGTCCTTTTTCCAGAAAAGGCCGGTGAGGCGGTCTGCCACCGCCCCGTTTTGTTCGGAAAACCGGGGCTCGGGCCAGACGGCGCCCGGCCGCAGTCCGCCCTCCTGGCCGGCGCCGGGGCAGGAAACCTGCATCCCGGTCGCATCGAAGCATTGGGTCTGATCGGTGCAGATGATCGGATCGCGGGGCATGATGGTATTTTTTTAACCTTGCCTATCTCAACTTGATGCCGCGAAATGGATAATGCGCTTATCCAGAATCTTTCAGCCCGGGATCGCCGGAGGCCGATGGGTGTCAGCTCTCCAGCCGGCCAAAACTCGCCATCAAGGCCGCGTA
>CBFCZJ010000355.1:0-4040 GCA_965602445.1 uncultured Desulfobacterales bacterium
TTTCCCGGAGGGCATTCTCCATGACTTTGCGGAGGCTGATATTCTGCTCAATCGCCCGTTTTTTTGCTTCAGCCAGCAGGGTGTCGTCTATGTCGATGGTCGTTCTCATGCATATTTACATAACAACGAAACATAAATATGTCAATCTTGTCTCCCTCGTTCGACATGATCCCGCTGTGTATTATCTTAAAGTAGTTTCGGATGAATTCGAGGCTGAAATAATCATCTGAATTTATCGTGCATACGACAGAACCACAGCAAAAAGTACTGCATCTATTAAACCCTTGAACCTCTGAACCCTTGAACCCTTGAACCCCTGAACCCTTGAACCCTTGAACCCCTGAACCTCTGAACCCCTGAACCACTTAACCCTTGAACCCCTGAACCTCCGAACCCATGAACCTCTTAACCCATGAACCTCTATACCTTTATAAACATACAGGAGGGATTCCGATGAAAAAATTACCATACATCCTATCCGCCTTTTTACTCCTTGCACTTCCCGCTGCTGCACTCGGCGCCGCAGGGTCTTCGGTTACCTACACGATCGACGGCCAGCCTTACGAGGGATATTACGTGAGCCCGTCCGAACGGGCGCCTTTTGTGATGCTCATCCACGACTGGGACGGCCTGACCGATTATGAGGTCAAACGCGCCGACATGCTGGCCGACCTGGGCTACGCTGTCTTTGCCATCGATCTGTTCGGCGCCGGCGTCCGGCCCACCGAAGTCAAAGACAAGCGCCAGCATACCGGTGAGCTTTACAAAGACCGTGAGAAGATGCGGGCGTTGCTGTACGGGGCCTTAGATGAGGCGAAAAGAAGGGGCGCAGACCCGAAAAATGCCGTAGTGATGGGCTACTGCTTCGGCGGAGCGGCGGTGCTCGAAATGGCCCGATCCGGGGCCGACGTCAAGGGCTTTGCCACCTTTCACGGCGGTCTGAAGACCCCCGAAGGGCAGGACTACAGCAACACCCGGGGGCAGATCCTGGTGATGCATGGAACGGCCGATACGGCGATCACCATGGATCAGTTCGCCGCTCTGGCCAATGAACTGGAGGCTGCCGGCGTGCCCCACGAAATGATCACCTACGGCGGGGCTCCGCATGCATTTACCGTCTGGGGGGGAGACCGCTACCACAAAACCGCAGACAAAAGGTCGTGGAAGCGCTTCACCGAATTTCTGGACAAGACGTTGAAGGATTAGCCTGTGTTTCTCAGGCCCTGGGCGATGCCGTTTAAGGTCGTTCCCAGGGCTCTGTCGAGCATGTCCCGGTTCGGGTCCTCCTCTTTCATCTCCTGTTTTTTCCGAAGAAGGCTGATCTGCAGCAGGGAAAGAGGATCGAGATAGGGCTCGCGGTGCCTGAGGGTCGTCTGCAAAGCGGGCTGGCCCGAGAGAAGATAATCGGCCTGACGGATTTTGCGAACCGAGTCCACGGTTTTGACAAACTCCGATTCCAGCGCCTTCCATAGATTCATACCGCCGCCGCTCAGGGTCTCGAAATAAATACGGGCTATGGACAGGTCCGTTTTTGCACAGATCATCTCGATCTTGCCAAGCAGATCGTCGAAAAAGCACCAGTTTCCGGACATGTCCCGAAGCACCGCCAGTCCCCCCTTTTCTTGTGCCACATCGGAAAGGGCCGAGCCCACCCCCAGCCAGGCCGGCAGGTTGAGCCGGATCTGGGTCCAGCCAAACACCCAGGGAATGGCCCGCATCCCCTCCATGGTGCCGGATTTTTCCTCCCGGTAGGCCGGACGGGACCCGAAATGGACGTTGGAAAGCTCTCTGACCGGCGTGGCCCGCAGGAAGTTTTCAAAAAGGCGGTCCTGTTCGTAGACCAACTCCTTGTAGGTTTCAAAGCTTTTTTGGGCCAGGCGATTCATCACCCCGCGAAATCGCTCTTCTTCGGCAGGTCGGAGCGATTCGCACCACTGCCGGCACGACGCCAGCAGTGTCCCGGTCAGAAGAACTTCCAGGCTTCGCTCCCCGGTGGGAATCAGGCCGTATTTTTGGGAGATTACCTCCCCCTGCTCGGTGACCTTGATCCGGCCGGAGACCGTGTCCGGGGGAAGGGCCGAAAGCGCCCGAAACACCGGCGACCCGCCGCCGCGGCCGACCGTTCCGCCTCGGCCGTGGAAAAACGTCGCCGTCACACCGGCGTCTTCACAGACGGCGTGAAGTTTCTCCTGCGCCCGATACAGGGCCCAGGAAGAGGCAAAAATCCCCGCGTCCTTTGTCGAGTCCGAGTATCCGAGCATGATTTCCTGGTTCATGCTCCGGGCCGTTAGCTGTCGACGATATGCCTCGCCGGTGAAAAGCGTTTCCATGATCTTCGGAGCGGCCCGAAGATCTTCAATGGTTTCGAAAAGCGGAACCACGTCGATGCTCGATTGCGGCGGATCCCCGCAAAGATCCACCAGCCCGGCTTCTCTGCCGAGCAGCAGCACCCGGAGCATGTCTTCGGCGCAATGGGTCATCGAAACGATATAGGTGGACACGGCTTCCGGAGAAAGCCCCTGCTGGCATTTTCGAATGGTGTGAAACACGTCCAGGGTCCGGCGGGTGGCCTCTTGGATCGGAAGATGAGCGCCAACCAAGGGCCGGCGGCTCAACAGCTCTTTCTGGAGCCCGTCGCCGTCCAGTGGACGCATTTCCAGGGCTTCTGCCACATCCTCCAGAGCCTCCCGGTGTCGGCGGCCGTCCTGCCGGATATCCATCTTGTAGCCATGAAAACCGTGTGTGCGAACGCAGGCAATGAGCGGGTCTAGCAGCAGCCGGATCGAAGCGTCGGCCTGAAGAAAATCGAGGGAGTCGCGAATCAGGACAAGGTCTTTTTCGAACCCCGAAGCATCCTGATACCCCAGGGGAGTTCTGTCGTCCGAACCGGCCGAAATCCGCCGTCGTTCCTCCTCCACCCGAAACTTCATGAAGGTGAGCTTCAGCCGAAGGGGCTCTCCGGCATTTCGGTCTTTGCTCTTTTCCCAGACATCCGGCAGCTCCTGTCGGTCCTTTTCCAGCGATTCGTTCAACGCATCGGGGACCTTCCTGATCTGGGTCGAAACCGAAAGGCGTTCGATCAGTCCTTCGAGCCTGCTTTGGTATTCGGCCAAAACGGTGCGACCGGCCCTTCGCACCGCCTCCAGGGTCACCTCCGGGGTCACGTATGGGTTTCCGTCCCGGTCGCCGCCAACCCAGGATCCGAAATGAAAAAGAGAGCGAACCTGCAGATCCTCTTGGAAAACGTCTCGAAAGGCGCATCGAAGCTTTCCAAGGATGCGTGTCTCCGTCTCCAGGAACCGATGCTCCAGGTACCACAGCACATTGCTGACTTCGTGAAGCACACTGGGCCTGTCCATTCGGACCTCCGCCGTCATCCAAAGAAGCTCGATGTCCGACTCCACGGCTTCTTGCAGGATCTGCCGGCGGCAGGGGCCGTCCTGGTCCTTGGACAGAAGTGTTTCTGCGATCCTTGCCTGGCAGTCGAGGATCGTGTGCCGGGTGGCCTCGGTGGGGTGGGCCGTCAACACAGGCCGGATGTCCAGGTTCGACAGGATATGGGCCACCCGGCCGGCTCCATATCCTCTTTTCTTGAGATTCTCCAAGGTCCAGTGCAAGGAGGCGGTTTCTTCGGAGGGAGAGTTTTTTTGCTCGTATGCCAGTCGAGCGCGAACCCGCTGGACCTGCTCTGCGGTGTTGATCAGCAAAAAGAAAAGGGTGAAGGCCCGGGCCGCGACCAGCGCGGTTTTCATGGAATATCCATCGACCAGGGACAGGAGCTCTCCGAGTCCTTGAGCGCCCGATTCACCGAGCCTCCGCGCCCGGCACGTCTTCCGAAGCGTTTCCACCGCCTCGAATGCCTCGCTGCCTTCCAGGCGCCGAATGACGTTTCCGAGGGTAAACGCCAGCCATCGGACGTCGTCGTGCAACTCCTGGTGGTCGGCATGCTCCTTCAATGGGGGAAGAAGTTCCATTCTTGTCTCAATCTTATGTGAAACTAGGCCAAAATGGCATAGTTTCACCCTTGATCAAACTAACCG